>NZ_JCAJRU010000052.1:0-23746 GCF_059447605.1 Paenibacillus sp. N119s
ATCAGCATGTCCTCCTACATGTAATTCAATATACTGATAATAATTCAATTTATTATATTTCTCGGTAGTCTGATACGGATGCCCAATCGGAAAGGGTGTGGTCCAATGAGCTTGAAGGCTGTTGAATTGCAAATTGCTGTACCTCGTACCAGTGAAGTGGGGAAATACCATAGCGAGTCCCAGCAGCGGCCGATGAATGACCAGGCATTACTTGGACAAAAGGCTGCGCTGGAGACGGAGAACATGCGTCAGCGAAGCAGTGCCATAGATCAATCTGCGGAAACATTCGTTGGTGAGAGGCAAACAGGTGAGCAGAGCAGAGATTCTTCCCAGCAGAGCCGCTCCCGCTCAGATGAGGCTGAGCTGCCTAAGGAGCATCCGGCAGAGCATCCGTATAAGGGACATCATATTGATTTTTCGCTCTGATCCGATGGGCAGAGAAGCGTAATTAAAGGAGACGATGGGCAGTGGATCAACCATGGATTTATATTGTTCTGCTGGGAGCCGCAGCTGTTGTCTACGCCTGGCTTCTGCCAAAGCGCCAGCCAAGCCGGGGAACAGAAGAGGCCGTCGTTCAAAAGGTTGAGGCTACATTGGAGCAATACATGGCCGATATTGAAAACGATAATGACGAGCTGATTGAGCTTGTATCTGGTATGAAGCAGGAGCATGCGGTTAAGCAGGCAGCGTTACAGGAGCAAGTAGCTGAGCTTCGGAGCCGTATTGTGGAGCTGGAGCGTCAGGCAATGCTTGGCGCCGTATCTGTGCCAGTTTTAGATTCAGAAGAAGCTCCTTTTGTGACTATGGAGGAGCAGACGGCATTGCAGGAGCCTCAAACTGAGCAGGAACCAGAGTCCATCCGGGATCGTTATCAAGAGTTGTTCGCAATGCATGAGCAAGGCAAGTCGGTGGATTATATAGCCAAGCAATCAGGCATCCAGCGGGGCGAAGTGCAGCTCATATTACAACTCGCAGAACGGGAGGATGTGACGTGATCAAAAATCGCTCATTTATGTTAGGCATGGGTACGGGTCTTATCATGGGGGCATTGCTGTTGCAGCTGGCGATAATTGGGCAAGGGCAGTCGCCCCAGTCTTCAGTAGACCCGAAAGACATGACGCGAGAACAACTAGAAAAGGCAGCAGCAGAGTTAAATCTTCAGATCAGTGACAGTTCTGATCCAAAAATGACAGAAAAGGAATGGCGGAATAAGCTGATCAAAGAAGGCAACAAAACTCCTGTTACACCTCAAAAGGCTAAACCAGCTCAAACACCATCAACACCGAAGGTACCTGCAAACAGTACATCCTCGGCTGCTTCTAAGCCTTCGACCAGCATGTCGGTACCACAAAGTCCAAACAAACCGCAAACTCAAAGGGCTGACACTACAACCACTCCCAATATTCCCAAGCAGCCAGTCACCCCACAAGTGCAATATAGCATTGCATCGGGTAGCAATTTGAGGAGTGTAGCGTCGGGATTGGAACGGGCAGGAGTTGTATCGGATGCCAATGCGTTTGAGGCGGCCGCTAAGGCTCAGAAAATTAATACTAAAATTCGTACAGGCACCTATCAGTTTGCTAAAGGTGAGGACTTCAGTTCTATTATTACTAAAATAACGAAGAAGCCGTCCAACTGACCTAATCGGGCAGAGGACGGCTTTTATTTTGCGTACAGGGCGAATATGTGTCTTTGTACTACCAAAAGGTAATAAAAAATAAATTGAACGCAAAACGCTGCTATGATAAAATCGATAGCAGTATTGACAATTTAAATCATTATATATCTGATATTATTCCTAATATAATTTTACATCTGGAGATTTGATTTGTCAATGCTCTTTTTTGCCCCCCCCCTAAAAAAACGGAAAAAGGAGTGTGTTCAAAAAGCATGGAAGCGAAAGATTGGCGACAAGAACAGGAGCGGTTGGAACGAGTCAGGCACAAGCTGCAGGAGAGAATCGTCGAACTGGAGCCGAAGGCTACCGGACTGTGGGAGCAAGCTACGGACATACGTAAGCGATTCTGGGAAGAAGTTACGGTTAACACAAGCACATACGAAGATTTCGAAGAAACCTTCTACACGATAAACCAGCAGTCTGCGGTATTGGCCGAACGGGAGCGTGGTCATAAGCTGTTGACACAGCAATGGAAAAGTATGAATCGTTTACTCCCGTCTCCTTATTTTGGGCGTCTCGACTTTCAAGAGGATGGTCTGGGTTTCAGCGAGCAGATCTATATCGGTGTATCTTCCTTCATCGACGAAGATGGATTGAGCTTTCTGATCTATGACTGGCGTACGCCAATCGCGAGCCTGTACTACGATTGCACCCCAGGCCTGGCGTCTTATGTTGCGCCGGTCGGACGAATCGAAGGGACGATGGAGCTCAAACGACAGTTCCAAATTCAAAACGGGCAAATCCGCAACATGTTTGACGCCAGCGAAACGATCGGAGACAAAGTCCTGCAGCAAGTGCTTGGCAAAGGTGCGGACTCGCAAATGAAGAGTATCGTGGCCACGATCCAGAAGGAACAAAACGCCATTATCCGCAATGACAAAAGCCGGATGCTTATCGTGCAGGGGGCGGCTGGCAGCGGTAAGACTTCCGTAGCATTGCAGCGGGTGGCGTATTTGCTATACAAACACCGCCAGACGATCAAGGCCGATCAGGTCGTTCTTTTCTCACCGAATCCGATGTTTTCCAGCTATATCTCCACCGTGCTTCCGGAGCTCGGTGAAGAGAACATGCAGCAGACGACTTTTCAAGAATATCTCGACTATTGGTTAGGTTCCTCTTTACAGTCAGAGGACCCCTTTGATCAGATCGAATATGTATTAACCGTACAAGGAACACCGGGATATGAGGCCCGCCTTCAGGGGATCAAGTATAAAGCTTCCGATGCTTTCCTGAAAGCTCTGCAGAACTATGGAATATGGTTGGGACAGGAAGGGATGCAATTCAACGATATTCGGTTTCGGAACCGTGATTTAATTACCGCTGAGCGAATGAGAATAAAGTTTTACGATTATGACCGTTCGTTGCCATTGTACAATCGCGTTGTCCTCTTGCAAGAATGGCTGTTGAATGAACTGACCTCGCTGGAACACATGGAACGTGATGCGCTTTGGGTAGAGGAAGAGTTGAATTATCTCGACGCCGAGCAGTACGCCGAAGTCTTCAGAATGCTGCATAAAGAGAGGGAAGTATTTGACGTTGCGGAACAATACGCTGCAATTCGTGAGAAAATGAACAGCAAGCGTCGGGAAGATGAAGGCGACTTTGACTTCGCCCAGAGGGAGGAAGAATTGCTCCGTCGTAGGATCGTGAAAGAAAGCTTTAAACCACTAAGGAAAATCGTGAAAAAACTTTTGTTTGTAGATATCAAAGGCATATATAGCCAATTGTTTGTTGACGAAGCCACATATTTGGAGAGAACAGATGGGGTCGGCATCCCTTCACTATGGCCTGAAATATGCAGGCAAACCAAGGAAATGCTGCACCGGAACGAGTTATTCTATGAGGATGCGACTCCGTATTTGTACGTAAAAGAACTGATCGAAGGTGTGCGTACGAACACGGAAATACGGTATGTTTTCGTTGATGAGGGACAGGATTATTCGCCGTTTCAATATGAATATCTAAAAAAGCTGTTCCCTCGTGCCCGGATGACGGTGCTCGGCGATTTTGGGCAAGCAATCTTTATGCAGGCCACTAGTCTGGATGCATCCGATTCGCCGCTTGTTCGCCTTTTCGGCGAAGCTGAAACAACCCTTTTCCGCTTGGTACGAAGTTATCGTTCAACGAAGGAAATCGTTGAATTTACGAGATTGATGCTCCCAGGCGGAGAAGAAATTGCACCGTTTGAAAGGGGAGGCCTAAAACCACTTCTCACGAGACTGGGCGGTAGGGAGAAACGTAATGTGCAGATCCTGGCAGACATTGCAGCACTCAAAGCCGAGGGCTTCGATTCCATTGCTGTCATTACGAAGACCGCAGTCGAATGTCGTGAGGCCTATGAATCGTTACGGATTCATGGAGGTGAAGCTCTGCAGCTCATAACGAAGGAGACGTTAGAATTTGAAAAAGGAGTAATGGTTATTCCGGTGTATCTTGCCAAAGGTGTCGAGTTCGATGCAGTTTTGGTCTACGATGCATCGTCCGAAGCTTACAGCCGGGTCAACGAACGCAAGTTTCTTTATACAGCATGTACGCGAGCCATGCACCGACTTCATCTTTACACGACGGGGAATTGGACGCCGTTCGTGCAGGCGTTGCCTGCGCATTTGTACAAGGAAGCGACATATTGAACGAGTCGGAGGTGATGTGGAGCGCGATAAGCTACAGCTTATGACTCAGCAAGTCTTTGATGCCATCCTGTCTTCCCTCATTAAGACCGATTGTGAGCAACAATTTCGTGTGACTCCCAAATTCCGCATGTCCAGAGTCAGGCAGATGAAAGTGTATGGGGCCTTTTTATACGGTTTCAACTATTGTCGAAAAGCTGGTTGCAACCCTGCAAGTGTTATGGTATATTAATTGACGGTGTTAAAAACGCACGTCGGTTAATTTTATAAAGGGTGCTTTCAATTAGAGAGTCTTTATAAAAAATGATATCGGCGGAGGACACACAAAAAACCAAACTTAGGAGGTGCGTGAAGATGGCAGTAATCTCCATGAAACAGCTTTTGGAAGCTGGGGTTCACTTTGGTCACCAAACACGTCGCTGGAACCCGAAAATGGATCGTTATATCTTCACTGAAAGAAACGGTATTTACATCATTGACTTGCAAAAGACAGTGAAAAAGGTTGAGGAAGCTTACAACTTCGTAAAAAGCATTGCAGCTGAGAATGGTACAATTCTGTTCGTAGGCACGAAGAAACAAGCACAAGATTCCGTTAAAGAAGAAGCAGCACGCGCTGGTCAATTCTACATCAACCAACGTTGGTTGGGTGGTACACTGACTAACTTCCAAACTATTCAAAAACGTATTGATCGTTTAAAACAATTGGAAGCTTGGGAAGAAGATGGTACATTTGCTGTTCTTCCTAAAAAAGAAGTTATCATTCTTCGCAAAGAAAAAGATCGTCTTGAAAAATTCTTGGGCGGTATCAAAAACATGAAGGGCCTTCCAAGTGCTCTGTTCATCATTGATCCACGCAAAGAACGTATCGCGGTTGCTGAAGCTCGCAAATTGGGTATCCCAATCGTGGGTATCGTTGATACAAACTGCGATCCAGATGAAATCGACTATGTTATCCCAGGTAATGATGACGCGATCCGCGCTGTTAAATTGCTGACAGGTAAAATGGCTGATGCAGTTATGGAAGCTAACCAAGGCGAAGAAACTACAGCATAATATTTCCGATTGGAAATACCTATACGAATTAAATGAAAAGGGTGGTTGGTAGGTGGAAAACCTCTCACTACCCTTTTTTTAAGGAATAAATCTCGTATATACCACTGAAAATTAAATTTGGAGGGAAATAATATGGCAGTTAATGCTAGCGCAGTAAAAGAGCTTCGTGAAAAAACAGGCGCAGGAATGCTGGATTGCAAAAAAGCGCTTGAAGAAGCAAATGGTGATTTGACAAAAGCGGTTGAAGTTCTGCGTGAAAAAGGACTTGCAGCTGCAGCCAACAAAGCAGGCCGTATCGCTACTGAAGGCGTTGTTGAATCTTACATCCATGCTGGCGGCCGTATCGGCGTACTGGTAGAAGTAAACTGCGAAACAGACTTCGTGGCGAAAACTGACCAGTTCAAAGATTTTGTTCGTGACATTGCAATGCATATCGCTGCATCGAACCCTCGTTATGTTCGTCGTGAAGAAGTGCCACAGGAAGAGATCGAAAAAGAAAAAGAAATCCTGAAAGCACAAGCTCTGAACGAAGGCAAACCAGAAAAAATCGTTGAAAAAATGGTTGAAGGCCGCATCGGTAAGTTCTACGAAGAATTCTGCTTGCTGGAGCAATCTTTCATTAAAGATCCAGACAAAACAATCTCCACACTGATCAACGAGAAAATCAGTACGATTGGTGAAAATATCTCCGTACGTCGCTTTGTTCGTTTCGAACTGGGTGAAGGCCTGGAGAAAAAAGAAGACAACTTCTACGAAGAAGTTATGTCTCAAGTGAAACAATAATTACCAGCTATCGGTAATTGCATATGAAAAAACAGAAATGGAACACATCAGTGTTCCTTTTCTTGCAACAGGACACCTATCCTGTTACATAAAAAATATATGAAATTGGAGGGTGATCATTTGGAAAAACCTGTGTTTAAGCGTGTTGTTCTGAAAGTTAGTGGAGAATCGCTGTCAGGTCCTAACGGTTATGGTATTGATGCGGATACAATTGCGTCGATTGCCCAGCAAGTCAAAGACGTAGTGGAACTGGGAGTAGAAGTTGCTATTGTGTGCGGAGGCGGTAATATCTGGCGTGGTATTGCTGGAAGTGCCAATGGGATCGACCGGGCAACGGCAGACTACATGGGTATGCTTGCGACCGTGATGAACTCACTGGCTTTACAGGATGCTTTGGAACAAATTGAGGTGCCTACGCGTGTACAAACATCCATCGCGATGCAACAGATTGCAGAACCATATATTCGTCGTAGAGCTATCCGTCATCTGGAAAAAGGTCGTGTCGTTATTTTTGCCGCAGGCACGGGTAATCCGTTCTTCTCGACTGATACTACAGCTGCTTTGCGTGCCGCTGAGATCGAAGCTGAAGTCATTCTGATGGCTAAAAATAAAGTGGATGGTGTATACTCCGCCGATCCGTTTAAAGATAGCACAGCTGAAAAATATGAGCAGCTTACGTATTTGGATGTGCTTAACAAAAATCTCGGTGTCATGGATTCTACAGCTTCCTCGCTGTGCATGGATAACAATATTCCGTTGATTGTCTTTGCTATTACAGAGCAAGGTAACATTAAACGTGTCGTACTGGGTGAAAAAATTGGTACGATCGTCAAAGGGAGTGTAAATTAATGCCACAATCTGTGAAAAAGAGCGCTGAAGAGCGCATGCAAAAAGCAATCCAGGCATTGCAACGTGATCTGGCATCTTTGCGTGCAGGACGGGCAACACCAGCATTACTGGACCGTGTACAGGTTGAATATTACGGCGCAATGACTCCAGTTAATCAGCTGGCGAATATCAACACACCTGATAGTCGGACTTTGATGATTCAGCCTTGGGACAAATCTTCTTTGGCTGATATCGAACGCGCTATCCAAAAATCCGATTTAGGTTTGACACCCTCAAATGACGGCAACACCATTCGTCTGAGTATCCCTGCTTTAACGGAAGAGCGTAGAACTGACTTGGTAAAGCTGACGAAAAAAAGCGGTGAAGAAGCAAAAATCGCTATCCGTAACATTCGTCGTGATGCAAATGATGATATCAAAAAAATGGAAAAAAGTGATATTTCCGAGGACGAATCTCGTAAGCATCAGGAAGATATCCAGAAGACGACGGATAAGTTTATCGCTGAAGTGGATAAAGTTTTAGCTGCAAAAGAAAAAGAAATCATGGAAGTTTAAAAAGATTGGCAGCCCCTCCCTTACGGTGGGGTTTGTCTCTTTTCAAGCCTGAGGCACATTTTCAGAGAATGCTGGAGGAACTGGAATGATCAAACGGGTTCGGTCTTGGTGGAACGGGGAACAAAAACAGCAAACACCGGCCATTTCAAAGGACAATATTCCGCAGCATGTTGCTGTCATCATGGATGGGAACGGCAGATGGGCCAAACGGATTGGAATGCCGCGGATTGTAGGGCATCAAAATGGAATGAAAGCAGTGAAGCGCACAGCAATTGCAGCGGATGAACTGGGTATTAAATATTTAACAATGTTTGCTTTTTCAACTGAGAATTGGACGCGTCCCAAGGACGAAGTTGATTTTCTAATGAAACTACCTCAAGAATTTTTGGCAATTGAGTTGGATGAGTTAATCGAAAAAAATGTGCAAGTACGTATGATGGGGAACAAGGAACATCTACCTTCCCATACCGTTGAAGCGCTGACTGAAGCGACTCGACGCACTGAAAATAATACTGGACTTGTACTTAATTTTGCATTAAATTATGGCAGTCGGTTGGAAATCACAGAATGCATGCAAGCATTGGGGCGCCAAATTGAGGCTGGGGAGCTTAAGCCGGAAGATATAACATCTGATCTAATTGGCAACACATTGCTCTCTGCGGGTATGCCGGATCCTGATTTGTTAATTCGAACGAGCGGGGAACTTAGACTCAGTAATTTTATGCTTTGGCAGCTTGCATATAGTGAGTTGTGGTTTACTGATATTTATTGGCCCGAGTTTAAGAAAGAGCACTTATACGAAGCAGTGATTGAATATCAGAAAAGATCACGGCGGTATGGCGGACTGAAGTAAATGGAGGATGAAAGCCGTTGAGACAGAGATTAATTACCGGTATTCTGGCGGGCATATTCTTTTTGGCAATGGTCCTGTGGGGCGGCTTGGCCTACCATTTGCTTATATTGGTGATGGCCCTAATCGGATTTTATGAGTTCGCACGAATGACGCAGGTATCTCCTTTTGGAGGTACAGCAATGCTTGGCTATGTAAGCATATTAGCATTTGTATTCCCGTATCAACCTCTGGGGTTGCACTCACCATTATCCCTTGCCAGTTTGCTATGGCTGGTAATGATCGTGTTTATGATGATTACGGTAGGAACGAAAAATAAAATCCCGATTCAAACGGTAGCTATTTTATTTCTGGGTACTGTATATATAGGTTTTGGATTTTCGTATATTGCAGAATCACGTCATATGGAACATGGCCTGTTATGGACTTTTTTACTATTGGCTTGTATTTGGGCAAGTGATGCAGGAGCATATTTTGTAGGCAAAATGGCAGGGAAAACGAAACTATGGCCTGCAATTAGTCCAAACAAAACGGTTGAAGGGTCCGTTGGCGGAGTTGTATTAGCGCTGGTTATAGCACTGGTATTCGCTGGATTATCGGGTGGGTTGCTGCCATGGGGTAAAGCCTTGGGCATCGGCTTGTCATGTGCTGTTGTGGGACAACTGGGTGATTTGGTACAATCTGCATACAAACGAGTGTACGGCATTAAAGATTCGGGTAATCTGTTGCCTGGACACGGGGGTATACTAGACCGCTGCGACAGCTGGATTGTCGTTTTTCCATTTGTACATATGCTGATGCTGCTTCCATGAGCCTGGTGATTATACTTATGCTCAGGATCAACCTCTATGCTGTTCACCCTGCGCTATTAGTAGGATGGAACCAGTTGCATAGTTGTCTGGATAACTAACAATGAGCTCCTGATAAGAGTGATTTTCAGGATAGGAAGGTGCATCATGAAAAGAATTACGGTACTTGGTTCAACCGGATCTATTGGAACTCAAACGCTGGATGTGGTGTCAATGCACCCAGATCAGTTCACTGTTGAAGCTTTAGCAGGCGGCTCCAATATCAAGTTGCTTGCTGAGCAAGCACATCTCTATCATCCCAAAAAGGTGTCTGTCGGTACTCGGCAGTTAGCGGATGAAATTCGTTCTTTACTGCCTTCTGGAATCGAACTACACTATGGAAATGAAGGACTCGTTGAGCTGGCTGCAAACACAGAGGCAGATATGGTTGTGACGGCTGTAATGGGCAGTGTCGGATTGCACTCCACGCTGGCCGCGATTGAGGCTGGAAAACAGATCGGTTTGGCCAATAAGGAAACACTGGTTACGGCCGGTCATCTGGTCACAGCGCGGGCTCGGGCGAAAGGAGTGCCGTTGCTGCCGATTGACAGTGAGCATTCAGCTATTTTCCAATGCTTGAATGGTGAGCATATGAAAGATGTGGCACATATTACCCTCACAGCATCAGGCGGTTCTTTTCGAGATTTGACAAGAGAACAGCTGCGTGAAGTCACCGTGGAAGATGCACTTAAGCATCCTAATTGGTCAATGGGGGCCAAAATTACAATTGATTCAGCAACGATGGTGAACAAAGGGCTGGAAGTCATTGAGGCACATTGGCTGTTTGGACTTGGCTATGAGCAGATTCATGTGCTGCTTCATCCGGAAAGCATTATTCACTCCTACGTCGAGTTTCAGGATACAAGTATTGTTGCCCAACTTGGGAACCCGGACATGAGAGTACCCATTCAATATGCTTTAACTTACCCTGAGCGGATGAAGTCTCCGGCGAAACCTCTGTCACTGGCTGAAGTGGGAAAACTCCATTTTAAGGAAATGGATTTTAATCGTTTTCCATGTTTAAGGCTTGCCTTCGAATGTGGTAAAATGGGTGGTACAGCACCAACCGCATTTAATGCTGCTAATGAGATTGCTGTTGCCCGTTTCTTGCGTGGAGAAATTTCTTTTCTTCATATTGAAGCTATTATTGAACAGGTGCTCGAACAACATGTCAATATAACGGATCCTGATTTGTCTACGATTGAAATCTGTGACCGCGAGGCTCGTATCATAGCTGCGAAATTGTAGGCTAATGTTGGGTTAAGAAAGGAATTGTGATTCTCTTGTGCGAGTTCGGAGAATAATGATAATCTAGGAAGACAAACTCGATCTCATTGAAAGGGGAACGGAAACGATTGGAAACGATTCAAATAGTGTTGATGACGGTGCTCATGTTTTTCGTCATAGTGACGGTGCATGAATGGGGGCATTATTATTTCGCCAAACGCGCCGGGATTCTGGTACGGGAGTTTGCGATCGGTTTCGGTCCGAAACTGTTCTCTTATAAAAGAAACGAGACACGATTTACGCTGCGACTGCTGCCGTTTGGTGGTTTTGCCCGCATGGCGGGAGAGGATCCAGAGGTCAACGAAATTGAAACCGGACAAACGATTGCTGTACGCGTAACAGATGGCATCGTTAAGACCATTTATCTGGACCAACTGGATAACCGCAAGAATGTAGTGCGAGGTGAAGTGCTGGATATTGATCTGGAACAAGCGCTAACTATAAAATTGGATGTGGATGGCGAAGATCAGCAATATACTGTACACCCACAAGCCATGATGGTAACCAAAGGGCAATCCATCCAAATTGCACCGAAGGATAGACAGTATGGGAGCAAAACAGTAGGACAGCGTGCGATGGCTATATTTGCTGGACCACTAATGAATTTTATTCTTGCCTTTATTTTGTTTGGTCTGCATATTCAGATGGTCGGCATACAGGTGGACAACCCGACGTATGTCCAAATTAGTGAAATTACAGCAGGTATGCCTGCTGCGGAAGCTGATTTGCATAAGGGAGATATCATTGAATCGGTGAACGGAATTGCAATTGGTGCGAATGTTGAAAACATGATCAAACTGATTGCGGATTCTCAAGACAAGCCGATGAAGTGGACAGTTCGCCGTGGTGATAAGACCTTTGATCTTACTATCACCCCGCGTGCAATGGAAGGACAAAAGGGTGGTAAGGTGGGCATTGTGCCTGAGCTTCCAAAACGTCAAGCAGGTGTTGGGGAAACGTTCAAATTTGCCGGACAATCCATGGTGAGAACGACAGACCTTATTTTCCAAGGGTTTAGCCAGCTTATTCAACGTTTTTCTATCAATGACCTGGGAGGCCCTGTACGTACTTTTGAAGTGACGGGACAAATTGCTAAGCAAGGTATTGAACAGTTGACATATTGGACTGCGATCATGAGTCTTTATCTGGGGATATTCAATCTGTTGCCTATTCCGGCGTTGGATGGAAGTAGACTTGTTTTCCTTGGTGTTGAGGCGGTAAGAGGACGTCCTGTTGATCCGAGCAGGGAAGGAATGGTTCATTTCGTTGGTTTTGCTATGCTATTCCTGCTTATGATTGCGGTCACGTATAATGATATTTTACGCTTAATTAATGGTTAATTAGAGACGGACATTATAAAAATGGTCTGTATGGGAGGACATGCATTTCTATGTCGAACGATAAACAGTTTGTCGAGGAAATCACGCCACAAAGCGAAGATTTTTCCCGATGGTATATTGATGTTATTAAAAAAGCAGAACTGATGGATTACTCGCCGGTTCGCGGATGTATTGTATTCCGTCCCGATGGTTTTGAGATTTGGGAACATATTAAGGAAGCTATGGATGTTCGTTTCAGAGAAACAGGTCACCGCAATGCGTATTTTCCGATGTTTATCCCAGAGAGCTTTTTCCAAAAAGAAAAAGAGCATGTGGAGGGATTTAATCCTGAACTGCCATGGGTGACTGAGGCTGGTGGAGAAAAGCTGGAAGAACGCCTTGCAATCCGTCCAACATCAGAAACCATGATCGGTCATATGTACTCGAAATGGATTCAATCCTATCGTGATCTGCCTGTGCTTATTAACCAATGGGCTAACGTGGTACGTTGGGAAAAACGGACGCTGCCTTTCTTGCGTACAAGTGAGTTTTTGTGGCAAGAAGGTCACACAGCCCATGAAACAGAAGAAGAAGCACGGGAAGAAACGATGAAAATGCTGGAAGTTTATCGTGAGGTCATCGAGGAAGTTCTAGCTATTCCAGTTATTACTGGACAGAAAACACCTTCTGAAAAGTTCGCAGGTGCGAAGGATACATTTTCACTGGAAGCGATGATGAGAGATGGACGTGCGGTACAAGCTGGAACATCCCACTATATGGGAACTAACTTTGCCGTAGCATTTGACATTAAATATTTGAGTCGTGAAAACAACCTGGAATTCGCGCATACGACATCTTGGGGAACAAGTACACGTTTGATCGGTGCATTGATTATGGTCCATGGAGATGACCGTGGTCTCGCACTGCCTCCTAAAGTGGCACCTACACAGGTGATTATGGTCCCTATTGGACCACCTAAGAAACGCGATGCAGTTATCGCGCGTGCAGATGAATTATTCGCTGAGTTGAAACAAGCAGGTGTCCGTGTTAAAATGGACGACCGCAGCGATGTAAGTCCAGGCTGGAAATTTAATGAATACGAAATGCGCGGTGTTCCGGTTCGTCTGGAAATAGGACCTCGTGATATGGAAAACGGTGTCTGTGTGCTCGTATCTCGTATCAGTGGTGAGAAAAAAATTGTACAACAGGATAATCTGGTTGAAGAAGTACACGCGATGCTCGCACAGGTACAGCAGGAAATGTATGACCGTGCGAAGAATTTCATGGAAGAAAACTTCTATTCCGTTGACACATTGGATGAAATGAAGACTCTTATGGAAGAAAAACGTGGCTTTACTTTGGCTGGATGGTGCGGATCTGAAGAATGTGAAGACAAAGTTAAAGAAGTGACCGGCGCTACAAGCCGTAATATTCCGTTTAAAACAACCGAGCAAAAAACCACATGTTTGTGCTGTGGCAAACCAGCCAAGCATACAGTAGTGTTCGCACGGGCGTACTAATAAAGAAGGGCAATACCCTATACTCACTTCATTCTCTTCGCTAACAGGATAGCTGTTCCGGGATAATGATCCGGACTATCTATGTTGTTGTGATGAGGTTGAAGAAGGCTACGAAAAGCTTTTGCGGTCGGAGATGTTTTAGACGCAGAAGCTTTTCATGTTTTCAGAATGTTAATTGGAAATTGGGGGGAGAGCCATGGGCGGAGCTGAAGAAAAGAGAAAGCGGCTAGAGCTGCTAATGAAGCAGGTTGTAATGCCTGCGGGAGTGGTTGATCCTTATTTTTTGGACGGTTGGATCGATCAGGTTGAGATAAGCCGTGCCAATAAGGATTGGAAGATCACTATTGGCAAGGAGACGCTGGTCCCCGCTCAGGTGTATCGTACGTTCTGTATTCAAGTACAGGAAAAAATGAGTCATATCGCTAAAATTACATTCCGCTTTCAGTACGGTGAGCAGGTTCAACCTGGTGATATTATCGGTGAATACTGGAAGCTTTTTTTAGAGTGGGTGCATCGTGAAATTCCATCTGTTAACGGTTGGATGAACCGGGCCGTGCATGAATGGGAAGACGGTCTATTACTACTAACCATGAGCGATAGTATGTCATTGGAGCTGGCACGTAAAAAGCAGATAGATCAAGCTATTATTAAATTTTATGATAAATATTTTGGGCTCTCTATGCGTATTAAGGTCCAGGTGGGTGAAAGTAACCAAGAGGCACTACAGGAATTCCAGGAAAAGAAGATGCAGGAAGAACGCGAAGTTATCCAGCAGATGATGGAAAGTATGGAAGCTGAAATGCCGCCTTTGGAAGAAGAAGAAGGAGATGTACGGCTTCAATTTGGCTATGACATCAAAGAACCAGCTATCCCAATGCAAGAGATTCAAGATGAAGAGAAGAAAGTCACCCTACAAGGAACAATCTTCGGTTTGGACAGTAAAGAATTGCGCAATGGCAGTACGTTATTTACGTATTATTTGACAGACTTTAGTGATTCACTGCAAATGAAAATGTTTGCTAAAACGAAAGAAGATCTAAAAATTCTCAGCCTGTTGGCTAACGGTAAATGGGTTAAAGTGCGGGGACGAGTTGAATACGACCGTTTTATGCAAATTCCCGAGCTGGTAATGATTCCTTCCGATCTAGTTGAAGTACAAGCTCCACCTGGACGCAAGGATAATGCAGAGGAAAAACGGGTTGAGTTCCACTTGCACACAAAGATGAGTGCAATGGATGCAGTGGCCTCGATTGATCAATATGTCAAAACAGCAGCCAAATGGGGACACAAAGCGATTGCGGTCACCGATCATGGTGGGGTGCAATGCTATCCTGATGCTGCTAAGGCTGCAAAGAAAAACGGTATTAAAATGATCTATGGCATTGAGGCCAATGTGGTTAATGATGCAGTTGAGGTTGTAATGCAGGCACAGCCTTTAAATCTGAAAACAGCGACTTATGTCGTTTTTGATATTGAAACCACCGGTTTGTCGGTTACACAGAATAAAATTATTGAGATTGCCGCTGTGAAAATGCATGAGGGCAAGGAAATTGATCGTTATGCAACCTTTGTCAATCCACATGAACGTATACCATACAACATTCAGCAACTGACTAACATTAACGATGAAATGGTCAAGGATGCGCCAGATGTCGAACCTGTTATGAAGGAGTTCGTAGCTTTTGCTGGCGATGCTGTATTGGTTGCCCATAATGCGCGGTTTGATGTCGGCTTTATCCAGGCCACTCTTCGAAAGATGGGTTTGCCTGAAATGACCAATCCGGTGCTGGATACGCTGGAACTGGCTCGTTTGCTGTTTCCTACTTTAAAAAATCATCGTCTGAATACACTGACCGCTAAATATAAAGTCGCATTGGAAAGCCATCACCGCGCTATTGATGATACAGTTGCATTGGCAGAAGTGCTGAACGGACTACTCCATGATGCTGAACAAATTAAGGGTTTTAAAATGCTCGACCGTTTAAATGATTATGTTGGAAAAGACTTATCGACGGTTCGTCCTTTCCATTGCTGCATTTATGCTCTTAATCCGGTTGGTAAAAAAAATCTGTATAAACTGGTTTCTATGTCTCATACCGAATATTTCAAGCGTGTACCATGTATTCCTAAATCGAAATTGTCCGCGATGAGAGACGGATTGCTTATTATTTCTGGTTGTGAAAAAGGTGAATTCTTTGAGGCTGTATTGAACAAGTCCGAGGAAGAAGCCGAGGAGATTGCACAGTTTTATGATGTGCTAGAAATTCAACCTTTGACGATGTATATGCATTTGGTGGAAAAGCAATTAGTAAGTGGGCCTGATGCGATAAAAACGGCTATACGCAAAGTATGTGAAATAGGAAAGCGACTTGATAAGCCTGTAATTGCTACTGGCAATGTCCACTATTTGGAAACTCGTGATAAGCTATACCGCGATATTACCATTCACGGCATTACTGGATTTAGCCCACTAAAGGATATTCGAAAGCCAGATGCCCATTTGCGGACAACGGATGAAATGCTGGCAGAGTTCGAGTTTTTGGGTGAGGAAAAAGCATATGAAGTCGTTGTGACAAACACCAGCGAGCTGGCGGACCGTTTTGAAGAATTGGAACTGTTTCCGGATAAGCTTTTTACACCATTGCTGGATGGAGCAGACGAGGAAATTCGTAATACATGCTATGAGACGGCTCAATCCATTTATGGCGAACCCTTGCCTGAGGTCGTTGTAGCGCGTCTTGAAAAGGAATTGGAACCAATTATTAAATATGGATTCTCGGCTAACTATCTCATTTCTGAACGTCTGGTTAAAAAGTCTAACCAGGATGGATACTTGGTAGGTTCACGGGGATCTGTTGGTTCTTCTGTAGTAGCTACGTTTCTCGGTATTTCTGAGGTAAATCCGCTGCCTGCTCATTATATTTGCCGTAATCCTGAATGCAGACACAGCGAATGGTTTCTGGACGGTAGTGTGCCGAGTGGTTTTGACTTACCAGATAAAAACTGTCCGAATTGCGGTGGCAAGCTTAAGGGAGAGGGACAGGATATACCTTTTGAAACGTTCCTCGGTTTTAAGGGAGATAAAGTTCCCGATATTGACTTGAACTTCTCTGGTGAATATCAACCTGTTGCCCATAACTATACGAAAGTACTGTTTGGTGAAAAAAGTGTTTTCCGTGCAGGAACTATTGGTACAGTTGCTGAAAAAACGGCGTTTGGTTTTGCCAAAAAATATGAAGAAGCACATCATAAAAAATGGCGCGGAGCTGAGCTGAACAGGCTGGCTTCTGGTTGTACGGGTGTAAAACGCAGCACCGGACAGCATCCGGGCGGGATCGTGGTTGTTCCCGATTATATTGAGGTCGAGGACATTACACCGGTGCAGTACCCGGCTGATGATACGAGCTCGGAATGGAAAACGACGCATTTTGATTATCACGCCTTTGATGCGAACTTACTCAAGCTCGATATTTTGGGCCATGATGATCCGACCATGATGAGAATGCTCCAGGATTTGACCGGGGTCGATCCTACGACCATTCCGATGAATGATCCCAAGGTGATGAGCATGTTCAACTCGACGGAGGCGCTCGGTGTAACACCACAGCAAATCCGCACGCCTGTCGCCACCTATGGTGTACCAGAGATGGGGACAAAATTTGTACGCCAGATGCTGGTAGAATCGCAGCCGAGTTCTTTTGCCGATTTACTGCAAATTTCCGGTTTGTCTCACGGTACGGGGGTATGGCTGGGGAACGCACAAGAGTTGATTAAAAATAATACATGCAACATCAAGACCGTAATTGGTTGTCGGGATGATATCATGCTGTTTTTGATTTATAAGGCAGGGATGGATGCAGGTCTGGCCTTTAAAATTACGGAGAGCGTGCGTAAAGGTAAAGGGCTTAGTGCCGAATGGATTGAAGAAATGAAAAAATGCAAGGTACCGCAGTGGTACATTGATTCTTGTCTGAAAATCCAATACATGTTCCCGAAGGCGCATGCCGCAGCCTATGTTATTTCAGCGGTGCGTACGGCGTACTTTAAGCTATATCATCCGATTGAGTACTATGCAACTTACTTCTCCGTACGTGCAGCCGATTTTGATATTGATCTGTGCTGTCAGGGGTATGATGCGATCGCACGGAAAATTGTCGAAATTGAGCAGCTTGGTTTTCAGGCCCCACCTAAAGAAAAGGGAATGCTTCCGATCCTGGAGATGGCTCTGGAAATGACGGCTCGCGGGTTTAGCTTTAAATCCATTGACTTGTACCGTTCCGAAGCGACTCGTTTCAAAGTGGACGGGGACTCGCTCATTCCTCCATTCGGAGCCCTGCAGGGTATTGGAGAGAATGCGGCACGTAACATCGCAGCTGCCCGTGAGCAGGGTGAATTTTTGTCTGTTGAGGATTTTCAACAGAAATCGAAGGCTAGTAAAACCATTGTCGAAATGCTGTCCCAAATGGGTTGCTTTCGAGGTCTGCCAGAGAGTAATCAGCTGTCTCTCTTTTAAGTAGAACCACAGTAGTCAAGCTCTGGCACTTGTCACATAACTACGGTTATGTTATAATTTTTTTGGTAATCATGGAGATAAAACCGTTGCTAAAAGAGTGGGGAAACCCACTCTTTACTGTTTGATATACAGTTACAACGTGAATAAAAGGGTATTTTTGGGCAGGCAACCGGTACGCCGGTTTATTTGCAGTGAGCCCAAAATGAACATTACATCAAATGAAAATGCCGGTGATGGAGAAGCATTGCCCAAGGCAATAGGGTATCTCTTTTTCACCACAGGAAAGTTCACTTTTGGAGGTTATAATCTTTGAGCACACCAAAGATCAAATCAGTAGTAGAAGAAATGGCCCAACCTTACCTCGATGAGCATGGTTTTGAACTGGTCGATGTCGAGTATGTCAAAGAGGGCAGCAATTGGTTTCTTCGCGTTTTTGTAGATAAAGACGGAGGAATTGATCTGGACGACTGTAGTATGATCAGTGAATATTTGGGTCAAAAGCTGGATGAAAATGACCCTGTTTCTACAGCATATTTTCTGGAGGTGTCTTCACCAGGCGCCGAGAGACCGCTGAAAAAAGCGGAGGATGTTACTAAAGCGGTAGGCAAAAACGTATTCGTTACTACATACGAGCCGATTAACGGTCTGAAAGAATTCGAAGGCCGTTTGCTTTCTTTTGAAGATGGGGAACTCACCGTCCAAAGCGGACAAAAGAAGCATACCATTCCTTATGACAAGGTAGCTGGTGCAAGGCTCGCGATCATATTTTAATTCAGATTTGATTGTTGCTGCTTGACATGTACTACATGTATTTTTGCCTCGTGTGCCGACCAGTACGCAGGTGCCATCATTTGAAAGGGGGAGCAGTAATCCATGAGTATGGATTTTATTGAAGCAATGAACGAGTTGGAAAGAGAAAAGGGGATCAGTAAGGACGTGCTGTTTGAGGCCATTGAAGCAGCCCTGATTTCCAGCTACAAACGGAATTTCAATACTGCACAAAACGTGCGTGTTGATATGAACCGCAACTCGGGAGTCATTAAGGTATATGCCCGCAAGCTGATTGTTGAGGAGGTATTGGATCCTCGCACCGAGATTTCGTTGCCGGCTGCCCGTGAGATTAACCCGCATTTTCAGTTGGAGGATATCGCTGAAATTGAAGTCACACCACGTGATTTTGGACGGATTGCTGCACAAACAGCGAAGCAGGTCGTGACCCAACGCATCCGCGAAGCGGAACGGGGACTGATCTACAACAAGTTTGTGGACAAGGAAGAGGACATTGTAACAGGAACTGTACAGCGTCAAGATCCACGTAATATTTATATTGATCTTGGCAAGGTGGAAGCGGTTCTCCCGTTGAGTGAGCTGATGCCTAATGAGAAGTTTAACCATCTGGATCGGATTAAGGCTTATATTACCAAGGTGGAGAACACAACTAAAGGACCGCAAATTATGCTGTCCCGATCACATCCGGGTCTGCTTAAGCGTTTGTTCGAACTCGAAGTGCCTGAAATTTTTGACGGTGTTGTAGAGATTCGTTCCGTAGCGCGTGAAGCAGGCTTCCGTTCTAAAATCGCAGTTCATTCTCGTAACGCCGAGGTTGATCCGGTAGGTTCTTGTGTGGGACCAAGAGGAACACGCGTACAGACCATTGTAAACGAGCTGCGTGGCGAAAAAATCGACATTGTACGCTATTCTGATAATGTTGATGAATACGTGGCTAATGCTTTGAGTCCGTCCAAGGTGCTTGAAGTACAGGTATTTGAAGAAGAAAAAATGGCGCGTGTCATAGTGCCTGATTATCAGCTTTCGCTGGCGATTGGTATCAAAGGGCAAAATGCTCGCCTTGCTGCCAAGCTGACTGGGTGGAAAATTGATATTAAGAGTGAAACACAGGCGGAGGAAGAGTTCGGCAGACCGAGAACATCCACCGATGAAATGCATCAGGATTCCGTTTCTGTAGATTAAGCGGAGTGTAGGGGGGTTAATGCATGAAACAGAGAAAGATACCTTTGCGTAAATGTGTCGCCTGTCATGAAATGATGCCAAAGAAGCAGTTAATCCGTGTCGTCAAAACCCCTGAGGACGAAGTGTTGATTGACTTGACTGGCAAAAAGTCGGGACGCGGCGCTTACTTGTGCGGCAAAGCCGCCTGCTTCAAGCTGGCTCAAAAGAGCAAGGCACTGGATCGAGCATTGAAGCACTCGGTCCATCCTGATATTTATGAGCAGCTGAGTCGTGATTTTGCTGCCGTCGAGGAAGAATTCCTGGCGGCACAAGGCAGCGTGCAGGATGAATAAGGCGCTGTCTGGATTGGGGCTTGCCATGAGAGCCGGCAAGCTGCTAACAGGTGATGAGATCGTTTATAAAGCGATCAGGTCTTCAGAAGCCAAGCTGGTCATTCTTGCTAAAGATGCTTCAATGAATACTCAAAAGAAATTCCGCGACAAATGCGGAACGTACAAAATCCCCTTATTGATAGGATTTGACCGGGAAAGCTTGGGAAGCAGCATCGGCAAACCTGAACGTGTCGTGCTGGCTGTGACGGATCAAGGATTCGCGAAATTGATCATGAAACATGCGGGGATAATGTCGGAGGTGGAGTATATTGAGTAAACAAGAAAGCAAAGACAAAGTGCGGGTATACGAATACGCCAAATCGTTAAACATGAGCAGCAAAGAAATTATCACCATTCTTAAACGGCTGGATATTCCCGTAAACAACCATATGAGCGTCATGGAACATGATGCCGTAGGTAAAGTGGAAAATTTTTTTAAGAATATTAAATCCAATGCTGCGGTCAAGCAAAGCGAAGCAGGCACGGCGCAAGTAAGCTCGAATCAGACCGGTTCAAGCCAGAATAGTAATCAGTCAACGGAGCAAACCAAAAATCAACAGGAAAAGCAGGTAAGTATGAATAGGACAAACAACAACCAAAACAGTAACCGAAGTAGCGCTCCAAAAGCGCAAAGCAGTCAGCAGGGCGGTCAAAACCGCAGTCAACAAAGTTCTAGTAGACCAGGCGGCCAGCAAGGCGCTCAGAACCGTAGCAACGGTCAACAGCAGGGAGGACAACAGCGTACTGGTAGCAATAACACAGGTTCACGTCCTCAGGGAAGCAGCCAGGGTGGTGCGGCAGTAAGAACTTCCTCTTCTGCAGGAAGCAACAACTCGAACCGCAGTGGTGGCAACCGTACAGGTGGCAATTCCAACAACAGCGGTAACCGTTCCGGCCAAGGACGTTTTGACGATAATCGTCAAGGCGGAGGACGCGGTGGTAACGGTGGCCGTGGAGGCAACAACCGCGGGGGCAGCAATCGTGGTGGTAAATTCAACAACCGTGGTAAAGGTCAACAACAGGAGCGCCGCGAGAAAATCGACAACACGCCTAAGAAAATTATTGTGCGTGGTGAGATGACTGTAGGTGAAACAGCCAAGCTTCTTCATAAGGATGCTTCCGAAGTCATCAAAAAGCTGATTATGCTCGGAACCATGGCGACCATCAACCAAGAACTAGATATGGACACTATTCTCTTGCTTGCTGGTGATTTTGGCGTTGAGGTAGAAGTGAAAATCCCAGTCGAAGAAGATCGTTTTGAAACTGTGGAAGAAAATGACGATCCAGCGGATCTGAGAACACGTCCACCCGTTGTAACGATTATGGGGCACGTCGATCATGGTAAAACAACTTTGCTGGATGCCATTCGTTCAACAAATGTAACCGGTGGCGAAGCTGGTGGTATTACACAGCATATTGGTGCCTACCAAGTTGAAATTAACGGCAAAAAAATCACTTTCTTGGATACACCGGGTCATGAAGCCTTTACTGCTATGCGTGCACGTGGTGCGCAAGTAACAGACATGACGATTATTGTGGTTGCAGCTGATGACGGTGTTATGCCACAAACCGTTGAAGCTATTAGCCATGCTAAAGCAGCGGGTCTACCAATCATCGTAGCTGTAAACAAGATCGACAAACCGGATGCCAACCCGGACAAAGTAAAGCAAGAACTCACAGAATATGAATTGGTACCTGAAGAGTGGGGCGGCGATACAATTTTCGTCAACGTTTCCGCTAAACAAAGAATGGGTCTGGAAGATCTGCTTGAAATGATTCTGCTCGTAGCTGAAGTGAATGAGTACAAAGCGAATCCAGATAAACGGGCACGTGGTACCATTATTGAGGCTGAGCTGGATAAAGGTCGCGGTTCTGTAGCCCGTATTCTCGTCCAAAACGGTACACTGAAAGTCGGCGATGCTTTCGTAGCAGGTAACTGCTTCGGACGTGTACGTGCTATGGTCAACGATAAAGGCCGTCGTCTTAAGGAAGCAGGTCCTTCCACTCCAGTTGAAATTACTGGTTTGACAGAAGTTCCACTTGCTGGCGATCCGTTCATGGTGTTTGAGGATGAGCGCAAAGCTCGTGCTATCGCTGACAAACGTGCGATTACACAACGTCAATCTGATCTGGGCAGCAATACCCGCGTAACGCTGGATGACCTGTTCCAACACATCAAGGATGGTGAGATGAAGGATCTGAACGTCATTATTAAAGGTGACGTACAAGGTTCTGTCGAAGCGCTGAAAGGCTCCTTGAACAAGATTGAAGTTGAAGGTGTACGCGTTAAAATTCTTCACAGTGGTGCAGGTGCAATCACCGAATCCGATATTATTTTGGCTGCGGCTTCCAATGCCATTGTCATTGGCTTTAACGTTCGCCCTGATAATCAGGCGAAATCTACAGCGGAAGCTGAAAAAGTGGACATTCGTCTGCATCGCGTTATTTATAATGTTATTGAAGAGATCGAGCAGGCTATGAAAGGCATGCTGGACCCTGAATATAAGGAAAATGTGATCGGTCACGCTGAAGTTCGTAACGTGTTTAAAGTTACTAAAGTCGGTACGATTGCTGGTTGTATGGTAACGTCTGGTAAAATTACCCGTACAGCAGAAGCACGTCTGATCCGTGACGGTATCGTGATTTTTGAAGGTAAAATTGACTCACTGAAACGCTTCAAGGACGACGCAAAAGAAGTTGCCCAAGGTTACGAATGTGGTATTACCCTTGATGGTTATAATGATGTTAAGGAATCCGACATTATTGAAGCGTTCGTCATGGAAACAGTGGAGCGCTAACGGCAGAGGGGTGAGCATCCATGGCTAAAATACGTACAGGTCGAGTTGGCGAGCAGATTAAGAAGGAGCTAAGCCTACTTATACAGACCGAATTAAAAGACCCACGTATCGGTTTTATTACGGTAACGGGTGTCGATGTGACAAACGATTTGTCCCAAGCGAAAGTATACTTGAGCGTACTTGGAGATGAAGAACAAAAAACTTCCTCCCTGAAGGCACTGGACAAAGCGAACGGTTATCTTCGTTCTGAACTTGGCAAACGGATACGACTTCGTCATATTCCTGAGCTAATTTTCAAAATTGACGAATCTATTGCTTACGGCAGCCGCATTGAAAAGCTGTTGAGTGATATCGACAAGGACGAGAAGTGAGATAAAAATTTCTGTCAGTATGAAGAACCATGAACTGAATGTAAAGGAGACGGCAATGCATACCTATGAACAGGCGCTTCAACAAGCGAAGGAATTTATTCTGGAGCATGATGATTACCTGATCGTATCGCATGTACAGCCGGACGGAGACGCAGTCAGCTCCACCGTAACGGTGGGCTGGCTTCTCTCATGTCTGGGGAAGAAATTTACCATGTTGAATGAGGGACCTATTCCTAAACGCATGGATTTTTTGTGGCATGCCGATGAGATTATGGATATGAGTCAACAACTGCCAGAACGGAAATACAACCGGATCATTTGTGTAGATTGTGCCGATTACCGTCGTGTTGGTTT
>NZ_JCAJRU010000053.1:0-23694 GCF_059447605.1 Paenibacillus sp. N119s
AGACATATTGAAAGGTGCCGACGCGAAGATGACTGGCAGCGACACGAGTCAGAATGGCGCCGGGCTGCTCAGTTTCCCGGATGATCGCCTCACCCGTAGTTACCACCGCCAGGCTGCGGGTAGTAGCTATACCTAACGCATGCATCGCTTCGCTGATGATGTATTCGCGCAGCATCGGCCCCAGTGCTGCTCGGCCATCACCACGACGAGAGTACGGCGTTCTGCCTGAGCCCTTGAGCTGGATATCTACCCGTTGACCCGAGGGAGTCATCTGCTCGCCGAGCAGCAGAGCACGGCCGTCTCCTAGCATGTTAAAGTGTCCGAATTGATGTCCTGCGTAAGCTTGAGCAAGAGGCGTAGCACCGTCGGGAACTTGATTGCCGGCCAACATCGCTACGGCATCCTCTTTTTGCAGCGCCGTATCGTTCAATCCCAGTGAGACTGCCAACGGATGATTTAAAATGATCAGCTTTGGTGAGCGGACAGGATTTGGATTGAGCTTCGTAAACATAGATTCCGGCAGACGAGAATAACTGTTGTCGAAGTTCCACCCTATTTTATCTGCTATTTCTTTTTTCTCCGTCATAGTGTCTCCTTTTCTACTGTGGTATCTTGGATCTTCCCATTTTAGTTTTTACTTCTATCCATTTATTATCCACTTTTCACCATGCTGTTGTACCTCTTAGCCTGCTTTTTTTATCGTAATCGATGATCAAACATGAATTGTATTTGGATACCGAACGGGTCTTCTATAATACCATAGGCTTGGCTAAACACATTGCTAGATAAAGGTACAATGATTTTCACTCGCTCATCTGTTATGAGACTATGATAAAATTGTTCAATTTCTCCTCTGTCAGCACTTTGAATACATAATGAAGTGTTATTCCCTACGGTATATTCCTCATTAGGATTCATTGTTTCTTCTGCTATCATAACCTTTGTTCTTCCGATGGATAAGACTGAATGAGAAATATAATCTTTATTTTCAGCAGTAAGCTGTATTGAGCTGTCACGTTTAGCCATGTCTTGATAAGTCACGAGGAATCGTTCCTCTGCGTTAAAATGTTTTTTGTAAAAAGCTATGGCTTCCTTTGCTTTTCCGTTCATGGACAAGAAAATAGCTACTTCCAGTGTTGTACTCATGAGATCAATCTCCTTTTTATCATGTTTTTAGGTAGATATCTTATAGACTTGATCTATTACCTTGAACTTATTATCATCTATAAAGGTATCAAAACATGACACCTTTTATGAGGAGATTTATGTATGAAGAAATCCGAGAGATTAAATGACATGATCAGATACTTAAATAGTCGAGAGTACTTTAATTTAAATGATCTCATGGATAAATACCATATTTCAAAAAGTACAGCCTTACGCGATATTAGTTCATTAGAACAGTTAGGCATGCCTATTTATTCGGAACATGGCCGACATGGGCGATATGGTATCTTAAAAAAAAGATTGCTATCCCCTATTATTTTTACATTGGATGAAGTGTATGCTCTGTACTTTGCCATGTTGACCTTAGAAGCTTATCAATCCACACCCTTTCATTTGAGTGCTAATACACTTCATGAGAAGTTTAAACACTGTCTTTCTGAACTACAAATAAACCAGATTCATAAAATGAAAAAGGTTCTTCAATTTGAAATATATCAACATCATCATGTTAGTCGCTACTTAGACAAAATCCTAACTAGTATTCTTAATGAGACGTACTGTAAGATTCAATATTCAAAAAATAACCGAAACAAAAGTTACCATGTTCAATTTTTCAAGATTTCCGCTAAGTTTGGCCAATGGTACGCTACGGGAATAGAGTTAAATACGAACAAATATAGGGTTTTCAGATGTGATCGAATCACCATGGTAGAAGAAGAGGACATCAATTCTCATTTTTCTATAGACGAACTCCTTAGCCGCTCCTTAGAGATGTATCAAACGGAGAAGAGCATTGACTTTGAAGTAGAGATTGTAGAACAAGCCAAGGATATTTTTTATAAAGAACATTATCCCTCTATGAAAATAGAACAGGGTCATAAAACAGTCATTAAGGGATTCTATAATCCTGGAGAAGAGGAATTCATTGCTCAATATTTTATGAAATATGGTCATTATGTACGATCAGTGAAGCCTGAATCTTTAAAACAAATGATTAAAGATAAAGTAGCGCACCTCTTAGCCTACTACCAAAAATTATGAGACCATCGAAGGTTTGTTCAAGATGTTCTTTACATTTAAGCAGGGAAAAGAAGGCTTGAGCTCCTTTTCCCCTGCTAACGATGACATTGGAATTATGGCTTCTGTTTGGCGATAACAGCATAGGATACCGTTCTTGTGGTTCCAGTTGGGTTCCATGCAGTAAAGAACCATCTGTCTTCAGCTGCTGAATAGTTATCGAGAAGAAACCCTTGGTCATTTCCTGAGAAAATCCATGAACCGCTAATCAGATTGTAGCCGTTACCGTTAATCGTAGTGCTTCTAAAGCTATTTGGAGGAAGAGTGACTGGGGAGAAAGTGAAACGTGCAAACCCATCTCCAAGTTGAGTTACACGAATGGCTTTTCTAGTGCTCTTAACCACGTGACTTCTTTTTTTCAGTTTTTTTCCCAACT
Source organism: Paenibacillus sp. N119s (assembly GCF_059447605.1). Classification (NCBI taxonomy): domain Bacteria; kingdom Bacillati; phylum Bacillota; class Bacilli; order Caryophanales; family Paenibacillaceae; genus Paenibacillus; species Paenibacillus sp. N119s. Next base: position 2,621 of record NZ_JCAJRU010000053.1, read on the forward strand.
TTGCTTCCGCATTTTTAATTTTCAATAAGGTTGCCTTTCGCAAAGAAATCATCTCCTTCATTATTGTACTTATAGTTAATGAAGGATTAGATACTTTGGAATGGACAAAATCCTTAGTAATTTGGCTGAATTTTTTCTCATTTTTTCATTTCTACACCGATTTTGTTAGGCCGATATGGGTGATCATGGTGTCATACGGCTCTAACTCCATGGTTTGTTTGCCATAATCCGTTTCAATCGTCGTTTTTTGAAGTTGATCGCTATTGTTAATAACAACTAATGTTTTACTTTCAGGATAGTAAGCACACTCTGTATATAAGTTATCCGTAATGTACTTCGTTTCATTGAGCTCATTGCCCGCAAAGCGAATTATATTTAGCAGCAATCTTGTGTTTTCCCAACTGAATTTGAAAGAAGGAAGGTAAATCCCCTTGCCTTTACCGAAGGCATGAGTGGATAGTGTTATCATACCACTTGTTTCATCCACTACTGCTGCTGACCCATCAGTAAGATAAATGCCATGCTTTGGCGTTATACTTGCCCCTTCAGGTACCAAACTATGCTCATCTCTAACCTTATATGTCCATCTTCCATGAGCTACTCTGGAGCCTGTATCCTCATCCAGCCCGAGGACATGTGCCATTCTGAACAAGCTGTCATGACCTTCAACCGCCGAAGGCTGGTTAATGCCAATAAAGGTGCCACCCTCATAAACCCATTGGGTCAGTAAGTCCACACACTTGTTGTCATTCCAGTGCTTCCCACCACTCCATGCTGAACCAGCAGAGCCGGCATTGATCACTACATCACAATCCTGTAGAATTCCCTGACGGATATCCTCAAAATCAATGAACTGCACTTCAATCGGCAAACCAGATAAAGCTTCATTGATATGAATTAAATCATGCATATACGTTTCGTGGAAATGACCGGACAAGGTCCACGATCTTAATTTTCCCCAGCTGTGCAGAATAGCTACCTTCGTCTTTATGTGATAGGGCTTGCCTTCATGATGGAGTTCTTTGATTTCTCTGAATTCATTGGCAATCTTTTCGATGTAATCACAAAAATCCGGGTAAGGCTCGACAAGATGCAAATATCCGCCCAGGCCAATCCGATCAATCGGTTCTCTCAACAGGGCGCGCCGGATGTTAATCCAATACTTTTTGGCATCCAGCGTGGGATCGCCCCCTTCCATAAAGGTGGGAAGCCCGCCTAAGCCAACCGGAAATAAGTAGGGATGCAGCCGAATCTCATGCGTATTCACTTTTACACCTGAACACAGCCTCGCCTCATAACCTGAGAACACACATTTAATCAACCCGCCAAATCCAAACTCTTGAAAACGGTCATTATAAGGCTCCATCCCAACCCAACTGTCATCATAAAACACGTAGGCCAGCTTATCGTGCTGATGCACAATATCAATTAATTTTTTGCCAAATTCAATTACAAAATCATTGATAAATGCCATCCAGTCCAGCTTGCGCTGCTCAGCCGGGATATGTGTGACTCGATATTTCCCGCCATTCACAAAATCCTCGGCAGTCATCGAATACCCATTTCTCTTGGCAAACAGATCCAGTGCTCTTGAACTTACCGTAAAATCGTATGATCCCCAATCTGAGAAGAGATGGCGATTGCGCTCATTACTGCCCCAGATCCAGGCGAAGTTATAAAATAAGGAGGTGAACCGAACAACCGTGGTTTCCTTATGCTGGAGACACCAATCTTCCATCCAATCCAGTAGATACTGTTGCGTTTCTGTATACATAGGATCAATCTGCATTAAATGCTCTTTGTCCCAATGGTTCGTGGTGTGATTGTACATGGAAATCTCTTCCCAGATCCGATAGACCATAAAGCTTACCGTGTATTTATGCCAAGGAGCAATTCCGGTAATCACCACATTTCCGGATTCCCTTTCATAATTCCATTGTTCTCTTGGAACTTCTCCCCCGGTCGTTCTATCAAAAACCTGCCAGTAGTTCAACGCCTCTTTGGAATCATTTACTTTGAATTGTTCTGTAAAAAAATCCTCCATCAGATAGATGGATACATAATCCTGTATAGCTACCTTCGGATTCGTAATTAAAAAACACTGTTGCAGCTTTTCCAGATTACGGGACGCCCACTTGTTATGATCTCTGATGATACAGATTGTGGAATAAATGCCGTACCCAGCGTTTATAATCTCATCGGACAACTGTGTGCCGTCACTGTCACGGATGACATCAGCGCCCCATCGTTCAGCTAATTTCAGGGTCAGTGCCTCATACCCAGATTCCCCCGGTAGCGTAAAGGCCCCCGTTGTTTGTTTAGACAACTTCGATCCCTCCTAATTCAACATATCGGATAGAAAAGCCAACGCCAAGCCTTGTCCCCAGCCCTGAATCCAGTCTTTTGGAATATTGCGATACCCTTCACGATCTTTCATAACCGCTGTACCGCCCGATACACCCAGTACCCGTCCATCTTCGCTAATATGGTTTAAGATGCCCTCCAATGCCTTTTGCACGTATTTGGTATGCAGCGGATTGCCATTATTGATCATGGCCGCCGCGATACCGCAAGATGCAGACACTTCTTCATAGGACTCCTCGTCATCCAGTACCGTCCGCCACAGGCCATTCTCTGTTTGCACACCCTTCAATGCCGCCAGTTGATCCCGAAGGGAACACTCCACGTCCATGCACTTCGGATACAAGTACCAGTCTTTCAAATGAATTTTGACTTGTGACATGGTATATGCTCCCCAAGCATTCGCTCTTCCCCAGAAAAATCCGGACATGTGATCCTGTTTGACATTGTTGTAGCCATGGTACCAGAAGCCGCTACTAGGGTCTTGCAGGTATTTAATATGCCAGTAATATTGATTTAAGGCATCCTGGATCATTTGCTCGTCCTTTAATTTGGTTCCTACACGAAGCAGAAAGAATGCCGCCATAAACAACGTGTCTGCCCATGCCTGTTCTGGAAAATCATTAGCAACGGATACCGTATGCTGGAGAACACGGTTTCCGAACCTGAGAGCAAGGTTTTGGATGTAATCCACCTTGCTCATCACAATATCCCAATATTTCTGGTCCCCTGTTTCTTCATACAATGTGATCAGCATATGGCCCATGGCACATGTGTTTACCGTCCAGTGCGGCAGACCCAGCTCGATGTATTCATCTGCCCACTGGACAAGCATATTCAAGTAATCTTTATTTCCTGTTTTCGTATAGGCTCTGGATACACCATAATAAGCCACACCGCAAGGCCAATCCCACGTTAAATCCATCGCCATCGTTTTTCTGACGACTTTGTCGATAACTCTTAATATCTCTTCCTTGTCATAAGTTAATTGAAGCATCGTTATTCCCCTCTTCTAGTGCACACGCCCCCAAAGGCGTTTGAGAGCAGTTCGTCACTGTTTTGGAAACGCTTTACTTATTCCATTGTACGCAGTAAAATAGTCTCAATCTAAGCACATTTGCAACAAAACTGCGCAATTCCAATCATTTATGTGAGGATTTTGCAAAATCCTGTTATGTATATCTGCTGGCTAAGCTTGATGTAACGTTGACCTATAATCAACTCAAATCCAAGTTGCGGGAGTATCGAATATGCCTAGAAAAAAGAAGCCCGTTATAGAATATCGACACTATAGCTTGCCCATCAGCTTTCCTGTCTTGCTATTAAGCGGCGAACGCTGGAAGATTTCAGATATTAAAAGTGAGCATCTCCATTTCCATAACCATTTGGAGATTGGTATTTGCTATTCGGATGGTGGCATCATGGAGATCAAAGGAGAAGCAGTCCCCTTCAAAGCCGGGGATGTGACTTTTATCCCTAGGTATCTTCCTCACACCACGTACAGCTCGCCAAATACAGCCAGCCTTTGGTCTTATATCTTTTTTTCGCCAGAGGACCTTTTCCAACACTCTCTTAAAAGCGCTTACAGCAACTTTGAGCCAAACTTGTGGGTGATGAAGGGAACGAACTGTATATTAAACAAGGAGCAGCATCCCAAGGTGTATACACTTGCGACTTCGATCGTAGAGGAATTACAACAACAGAATCCTTACTATCAGGAAAGCGCCTACGGCTTATTGCTATCCCTTTATATAGAACTTCTCAGAATTCACTCCAGGAATGAATCATTGAAAGATGCAGAAACAGTACATAGCCGGAAAAGCGATTTTGCCATTTCTCCAGCTTTGGAGTACATCACGAAAAATTATATGACACCTGTTAACATTGATTTTTTGGCTGACCTGTGCCATTTAAGTACAACTCATTTTCGCAGAAAATTTCATGAGATTATGGGAACGTCCCCTCTCGATTTCCTAAACAGCACCCGAATCGAAGAAGCCTGCAAGCAGCTAAAAAGCACAAATGACTCCATTCTTTCGATCTCCGAGCAAGTCGGCTATCGCTCCATTTCCAGCTTTAATCGATGCTTCTCCAAGCTTATGGGAGAGCCGCCAAAAGAATGGCGTAAAGGAGCGCAATCCGAAGCACAATCGGCGAAAGCGTCCATACTGGAGTTTACGGGGTGGGTTTAATTTTACCAAACTGAATCAAGCAGCTCGTCCACTTCCTGAATTCGGGTCACCGATGGTGTCTGTATAAGATTGCCTCTCACCATAACCATGGCTACATTCGACAAAGCTTTTATATTGTCCAAAGGGTTGTCCTCCAGCACGATTAAATCTGCCTGTTTTCCGGTATCAATGCTACCTGTAAGATGATCAATGCCTAAGATTTCCGCATTAGATTGGGTTACCCGTTCGATGACCTGACCCGCATTCAGTTTCGTTTGTCTCATATAGTGGTCTAGTTCCCGCCACATATCATAGTGAGTGACGTAAGACATTGCGGCATCCGTTCCAATTCCAATTTTGATCTCGTGTTCTACAGCCTGACGCAGCCCCTTCAGCATGGAGTCATACACAAGCCGCGAATTTTCCTTAACCATTTCATTCACCTTCGTCAGGCTTGTGTCCAGTTTCGCAATGGGATACCCGGCCTGCAAAGTAGGAATCAATGCAGTATAGCCCGATATAAAAAACAGGGAAAAGACATGATAATGGAAGCCAGTTTGCCCTGTTTTCCACTCCACTTTTCCCCAATTTCTTTCAAGTCTTCATTCATGTTTTCAGTGAGAACAACCCTGACATGAAGTGTCCCCATTATTGAAAGTTATTTTTTTCATAACGTACTACGCCGTAACTCATAAAAATACTGCACAATCGGATGCTTTAACTTCATCTTCTCGGTCATCTTTAATATTCGCTTTTTTCCTACTCGTCTGTCCACTAAAGCTAGAATATTTAATAAGATATCATTACTCTCTAAGCTTTCCTCTATAGAAGTAGTTAAAAATTTATTAGCTAAAACATTAAAATTAGACTTGCTTAATGAGGCCTGTGCTGACAAAAGCTCCTTTGCATGTTCTGAGATTTTTCTACCTCTTGCAATTACTTGTAGACGATCCTCCGGAACGTTCCCATTAGTATCTTTTCTGATCGTTTCAATTTCTTCATTGCTGATAGGAACTTGGATATCTGGATCATTCTTAATTTCCAACTCCGTCTGATACCATTTGATTGGACTAGTGATATCATTCATATTGAGTATGTTCTTCTTATCTACAGTTATATAACAAACTCCAGATTTATCAGGCAAATAACGGTAACTGGTCGCTCGGTATTCGACCCTTCCGTCTAACGCAGGACAGCGGAAGCTCTCCAGTTGTTGCTTCAATTTACTCCAGGACATATATCCTCCTATGTTTTCAATGCCTACTAACAGCCCATCCCCAACTTGGCAATTTAATTTCCACGGTCCTCTACCTCATCATGGTCCTTGCTTCCAAACTCATCAAGCAATGTACGCACTTCACTTGTTGATTTGGCGTTCATTAAGCTGTTTCTGAGTTCACTTGCCCCTCGGAATCCACGGACATATATTTTGAAGAAGCGAGCGAGAGGGCTGAACGAACGTGGCTCCTGCGCTGAATAATGATCATGGAGATCTAGATGAAGCCGCAGCAGTTCAAGCAATTCCTCACTGCTGTGTTCCTTCGGCTCCTTCTCAAACGCAAATGGATTCTGGAAAATACCACGCCCAATCATAATGCCATCCACTCCATATTGCTCAGCGAGCTTCAAGCCAGTCTGACGGTCCGGAATATCTCCGTTAATGGTCAGCAGTGTATCTGGTGCCACCTCATCACGAAGTTTCTTAATCTCCGGAATCAGTTCCCAGTGAGCGTCTACTTTGCTCATTTCCTCTCTTGTCCGCAGATGAATGGACAAATTCACAATGTCTTGTTTCAAAATATGGGTCAACCAGTCGCGCCATTCGTCTACGGCTGTGAAACCGAGCCTTGTTTTTACACTCACGGGCAGTCCCCCGGCTTTCGCGGCCTGAATGATATCCGCTGCGATTTCGGGACGGCAGATCAGGCCGCTTCCCTTCCCATTCTCGGCTACATTCGCTACAGGACAACCCATATTAATATCGATGCCTTTGAAGCCTTCTTTCGCCATACCGATGCTCATTTCACGGAAATATTCCGGCTTATCTCCCCAGATATGGGCCACCATGGGCTGTTCATCCTCTGTAAAAGTCAAACGCCCGCGTACACTTTTATTCCCCTCCGGGTGACAATAACTCTCTGTATTCGCAAACTCCGTAAAAAACACATCCGGTCTGGCTGCTTCACTTACGACATGGCGAAACACAACATCCGTCACATCTTCCATCGGTGCCAGTATAAAAAAGGGTCGTGGCAAATCACGCCAAAAATTATTCATCATATCAAAAACTCCTCTATACATACCAGGACAAATCTTTGGTCCCAAAATAGTAAAGCTAACCTGTTCATGTCCTTGCTTCTTCTTCACATATAACATGTTTAAGAAACGTAGTTCAAACGGCCGTATATGTTAAGCATAGACATCTAAATGAGTATATCATACTCAATAGAGGAGCATACTCCCCAAAAGACTCGCAAAAAAAGGAAGAGCCTCGCCCCTCCTTGCCATCTTCTATAACGTCCTGCGCCGCAGTTCATGGAAATACAATACTGCACGGCATAACTTCCCCCAGCCTACGCCGTTCCCAAGAGATTGGCTTAAAAAAAGAGCCGAGGAATAATATCCTTGACCCTTTTCGTCAATTTCTACACATGAATACCTAAAATTTTCAGCTGTTCATTGATTTTGGCTTCAAGTTCAGCGATTTCTTTTTTATCTTGCTCTAAAAGCTTACTCACTTCGGCAAGATCAATGACTTGTTCTTCTTCAAACGTATCCACGTAGCGAGGAATATTTAAGTTAAACTCATTTTCTTTGGTTTGGTTTGTTTTTTTACCTTCCCTTTTTCAAACGCCAATACACCTCAACTATTAGCCTTTTCTGACCAACAGCACAACACTCTCCACATGAACCGTATGCGGAAACATATCTACAGGTTGAACTTCCACAGTACTATATCCGCCATCCTCCAATATCCTTAAATCCCGCGCCAGTGTGCTTGGATTGCAGGATACATACACCACGCGCTCTGGCTTCATCTCCAGAATGGTGTCGAGCAGGCGTGGATCGCAGCCCTTGCGGGGTGGATCGACGACGATAACGTCGGCGGTGATGCCTTGCTCTTTCCATGCAGGAATGACGTCCTCGGAAGCGCCTACCTCAAACTTTACATTACGCATTTCGTTCAATAGCGCATTACTCCGTGCATCGTCGATAGCTTCTTTGACAATCTCCACCCCATACACCTGGTCTGCATGTTGAGCGAGGAACAAAGAGATCGTGCCGATGCCGCAATACGCATCAATTACCGTTTCTTTGCCTGTGAGCCCGGCATATTCGACGGTTTTGCTATACAGCACTTCCGTTTGCACAGGATTCACCTGATAAAAGGAGCGTGCGGAGATCGCAAACTGTACGTTTCCAATGTAGTCGTAGATCACGTCACGACCCCACAGTACACGAGTCTCGTCGCCAAAAATAACGTTCGTTCGCTTCGTGTTCACGTTCTGGCATATGCTTGCCACGTGTGGGATATGCTCACGAATACTGCCGATCCACGCATCTGCGTGCGGAATATCTCGCCCATTCGTGACAAGCACCAGCATCATTTCACCTGTGCGAAAAGCGGTCTTCACCACGACATGGCGCAACAGCCCGCGTCCGGTTTCTTCATTATATGCACTGATGCCCAGCATTCGGCCAATCTCTTTGACACGTGCGACCACTTCGTCATTGCGCTCATCCTGAATAAGACAGGTGTTCATATCCACGATCCGATGGCTGCCACGTGCGTAGAAGCCGCCGACAAGCCCGCCCTCGGTGACACCAATCGGCACCTGGGCTTTGTTGCGGTACCGCCACGGCTCACTCATACCAAGCGTAGGATGCACGACTACGTCATGCACACGCGACATGCTGTCGGCATTTCCATCCGCAGATGCAGCCAAAATCTCTGCAGTATGCTCACTGGACTCCCTAGCCACACTCAGCTTCCCGATACGCTCCAGCACATCCACCACATGCTGCCGCTTCCAGCCCAACTGCGCTTCGTAGCTCATATGCTGGAGCTGACAACCGCCGCATTGATCGTAGATGGCACACGGAGCTGCAATCCGGTCAGGGCTAGCCTGCACAATATCCAGCAGCTTGGCATAGCCGTACTGCTTTTTCGTTTTCAGCACCTTGACCCGTACCTTTTCACCCGGTAACGCACCCGGAACGAACAACGTAAAACCCTCAACACGCCCCACACCCTCGCCATCGTGGTTCATGCCGATGATGTCTATTACGATCTCATCGTTCTTTTGCACAGGCAGATCCAGATGCTGTGCACTAGGCCGGTTGCGATTGGAAGCTGCTTGAGTCTGTCTAACGCCGGAAGAACGACGGAAACCTCGTTCGCCCCTTTTCTTCCGATCCGAATCATTTACATTTCCATCCGTATTTCCATTGCTATTCCCATTTCTTCTTTCGACTTGAAGCATTCTATTCCCAACTCCAACTCGTGACTGTTCCAGTTCTCTCTCTTTTTTCACCTGCATGATCTTGTTGTGCTGCTTTCCTGGAACTGGAGTTGCTGTTGCTGTATTCCGGCGGCTTTTTCCACGTCCGCTACGGTTATTCGTCATGATGGTCACTTCTTTCTGTTCTTCTTTTCTCACTTATCTTCAATCAGCCATATCATTCAAATCGTCATGTAGACGACGTTTAAACATCAACTTGAAAATGCCGTTACTCCTCACGGAGAACGGCAAGGACCGATATGTTTCCTACAAAAAACAACTATCTTCTCTGCGTTCCGCATATCAAACCACTCAATTAATCGGAAACAGAATCTTCCCTTCTCATTTCCTCACCGGAACACATTCAAATGATGCGGCAAATTCCGGAAAGTAGCTGGCAAGGTGCCTCCTAATTCGCCATCCAGGTTAAGCTGAACATAGCCAGGTGAGGTCACTTCCATGTAATCTGTTCTGAAATAAACGATTTTCTTGTCCTGCAAATGCTCTCCGCGCAGCGCAAGTGTAACCAAGCGAATCATTTCCGCCAGATTGCATTTCCGCACAGCGATGACATCGAGCAGTCCATCATCTATTGTCGCCCCGGGAGCAAGCTTTTCAAACCCGCCGACCGAATTCGTATTGGCGATCAGGAAAAGCATAAATTCATCATGGATCACTTCCTGACCCGATGCCTTGATGATCAGCTCCTGCGGTGCAAGACTGACCATCTTCTCCATACCTTTGAAATAGTAGGCCAATTGGCCAATCATCGTTTTGAGCTTGCTTGGAACTTCATACGTAAGCTCGGTTAAAGTACCGCCGCCTGCGATGTTGATAAAATAGCGGTCATTGGCTTTTCCGATATCCAGCGGCTTCGGATTTTGACGAATTACGAGGTCACAATAATCCTCCCAATGCCTGGGAATGCCCAGTGCTCTGGCAAAATCATTCGTTGTCCCCAGAGGAAACACACCCAGAGGTGGGCGGTTTTCCCTTTCAGCCATCCCGTTAATAACCTCATACAATGTACCATCGCCACCTGCGGCAATGATCATATCATACCCACGCTCAATGGCCTCTGTTGCAGCACGCGTTGCGTCCCCTTCCCCTGTAGTTGCATGGCAAGAAGCCTCAATTCCACCTTCATCCAGGCGCTGCAGGACATCCGCAAGGCGACGCTTCATTTCCTCACGCCCAGAGGTCGGGTTGTAGATTAATCTAGCTCTTTTCATTCCGTTACGCCACCCGTATATTTAATGATATTTATATTCACATAGCAATTCATCACATTCAGTCTGTACAAAATATCATCATACTGGAAAAAGGCCTCTTTTACAATAAAAGAAGCCATTCACTATCCAAATAAGGGAATTTCAGGTTGGGAACACCATCGCCAAATTCAGATTATTTATTATCGGTCCACGCTTGCTTCTCCATCCTCTGTAACAGTTCACGAATTTGTCTGTCCATCCAGCTTGTAAGCAAAGGATGCGGCAATAAAGGATCTCCTGAATAACGGTAATCCAGCCCCTGTAAGCGTTTAGGAATCATATGACTTGTAAAATACCCAGAACTCAAAAACAGCGGTGCCACAATAACATTATGACCCCGCTCCTGATTCCAATACGCTGCCTTATCATGCACACGCTCGGGATTTAGCAAAGCGTGGTCTGTGATGATCCCACTCACGTCCTGCACCGTACGGGCCAACGAGGAAATCCCCCGCTCCCAGCGCTGAAGAAAGCCATTGTGCACGCTCCCGTGTCCTACGAGTAAAATAACCTCTCTCGCAGGATCAACCGACAACGGGCGAACCTTGTCCCACACCATGCGGGCAACATCTTCACCGTCATCCAATGGACTGCCAAAATATACACGTGCCTTTATTCGAAAGGGTTCCAGATCTGTTTCTTTGTCTGGTGCAGCCTTGACTCCCAGCGCATAGCTTATTTCATCTACATGCGTACTGCCTGACGACACAAACAAAGGAATAACCAGTATATCTGTTACCCCCAAGGATTCCAGACGATCAATGCCATTTTGAATCAATCTTCCTTTAACCGTTTCCAAAAAAGAAACCTCTACCGGCATTTCTTCCAGCAATTGAAGCTTTGCAACTGCCTGATCCACCTGTTCCACCCAATATGGCTCCCTAGAGCCATGGCTGATGACCAGTATCCCAGGGTTCCGCATTAGCGACCCAAACGTTCTAGAGTCATTTTATATCCGTCATTCCCATAGTTCAGACAACGCTTCACACGTGAAATGGTGGCTGTGCTGGCTCCCGTCTCAGCTTCAATCTGATTATATGTGCTGCCTTTGCCAAGCATACGGGCAACCTCCAGACGTTGGGAGAGGGATTGGATTTCATTAATCGTGCACAGATCATCAAAAAATACATAGCACTCTTCCAAATTTTTAAGAGTTAAGATAGCTTCGAATAATTGATCAATACTTTTATCATTAAGCTTTTTGAGCTGCATAGATTATCATCTCCCAAAGGTTACAATCTCTCCTCATTGTACCTGAGAAATAGTTAGTTTTTCAAGCATTAACGGTTTCACGCATCACAGAACAACATTACATGACCACAGAAGCATACCGTACGAATGCCCAAATCCGCTTTTATACCTGATTTCAGGACACGTGCCTAAACCCACTGTGCGTTTGTTACATACAGTAGAGTATCAATCTGCAAAGGAATGTGATCTCATGCCTGGACATTACTACCATCGGAGAGCGCAAACGCGTTCCATTTCCGATCCGTATAATTCAACTTCTTATCCTGGACTCGATCCCTACAGCGAGGTTCCGCAAGCCGATTCCTCCGCAGTGGTACCTTATGAGGCACCAGCGAGTGTAACAGATTCCACCGTGATCACGCCAGACCCCGCCCCGGCCAAAGGAGGACTGCTTGGCGGTCTTGGCAGTCTTGGTAATCTCAACGATATTAAGGGTTTAATTGACCGTATGGGCGGTATTGACGGGATTGTTGCTACTGTCGGCAAGGTACAAAAGATCATGTCTAGCGTGCAGCAATTTGCTCCGATGGCAAAACTGATTATGGGCGCGCTCCCCGCATTCAACAAAAACGCAAGCAAAAATTCCAAAACAGAGTTTACTGAGGAACTGGATGAATATACACCACCACGCCGACGCCGGAAAAAGACACAGCGCAAAAGCACCACTACCCCGCGCAGACGTCCGCGCAAGCGCACAAGAAAGTAGGCTAATTATTTAAACCAGCCTCGGCGAATAAACCACACCACCATCGCCACACTCAATAAGAACATAAAGAACATTACGCTAAAATATCCATATTTCCAGCCCAACTCGGGCATATTGGAAAAATTCATACCATAGATTCCTGCAATCAACGTTAAGGGCATAAAAATAGTCGTAATTACAGTCAGCGTCTTCATAATTGAGTTCATGCGATTGGAATTAAGCGATATGTAACTGTCTCTCAGGTCGGCTGTCATCTCGCGGTCGGCCTCCAGCATGTCTGTCAGCTTCAATAAATGATCATAGATATCCGTAAAATAAGCCATATGATCCCCCTGACCCTGCACATGCTGCGAATTTAAAACACGGTACATCAGATCACGCATCGGGACGATTGTACGGCGCAGCTTGAGCAACCTGCCACGCAGGTCAAACACCTGCTTCATTAATTCCTCTACCGATTCATGTGCGCCCAAACCTTCCAGCTCGGCTAGTTCATCCTCAATGATAAAAAGGCTCGGAAAATAGTTGTCTACTAGCTTGTCCATCACCGTATAAGCCGCAGCCAGCGGTCCGCGAGACCATATTTTGCGTTCATGCGCATGCTCGACAATCCGTTCCCAGGCTTGATCCAGCTCCTCTAGTTCATGATGGTGATAAGTAACCAAAAAACGGCTGTTAATAAATATATCTACCTCTTCCGCCTCTAATGTATCCGCATCAAGCGCATGCACCACCAGAAATTGTACATCTTCGTAATAATCCAGTTTGGGACGTTGCAGAACATGCATACAATCCTCCACAGCCAGCGGATGAAAATGAAAATAACTCGTTAGCAGCTCTGACTCGCTCTCTGTAGGCTCGTTAAAGTCGGCCCAAATCCATATGTAATCTTCCATGACAATCTGCTCTAACGGTTGTCCCACCGTCACCTGATGATCATGACCTATCGTCAATGTACGTATCACCGTATGTCCCCCTAGCTTCAATACTGCCGTCTTATATGTCATTTATATTTTATATAAGCCATTCCACATTATACAAATCTCAAGTTCTATATTTCTATACACTAAATAAGAAAAGGACATGTCAGGTTTAATCCCCCTAACATATCCTTAAAATAATTCATTCGTTATCACTTAAATCCTTTTTCATTTCTTATACAGTTGTGGGATGCCCGGGTTCCACCATTCAAATCAAATGATACTTACTCGCTATATCCCCTTCGGCACAGCAAGCAAAGCCCTGCCGCCGATTGCCTCTGCCTATCCCCACTCATTTAAAAGTGGGGCAGCTTTTGCGAAGAAAGGAACAGCTTCAGTGGGCAGTAGCGGAGCGGTCCATTTGAATCTGGAGAAGCGAAGCGGTCGCCTTTGCCCCTGAATTCTAACCTTTTCATGTGTTATACAATCCAAAAAATTCAGGGGCAACAGCGATCGGAAGATCAAATGGAACGCGGAGCGTCACACACATCTCTATCTGCGCCCAAAGTAAACCCTGCCCACTTACAATACCTTCTCCAAGAAACTAATGGTCCGCTCGTTTTTCGGATTTCCAAATACCTCTTGTGGCGTTCCTTCTTCTACAATATAGCCACCGTCCATAAACACGACACGGTCGCTTACTTCCCGTGCAAAGCCCATCTCATGCGTTACGATCATCATTGTCATACCTTCGCGAGCCAGATCTTTCATTACGCCGAGCACTTCGCCGACCATTTCAGGATCAAGCGCCGAGGTTGGCTCGTCGAACAGCATAATGTCAGGATTCATTGCCAGCGCTCTTGCAATCGCCACACGCTGCTTCTGACCGCCGGAAAGCTTCCCTGGCAATACATCTGCCTTATCGGCCAAACCTACCCGATCCAGCAGCTTCATCGCCGTCTCACGGGCTTGTGCCTTCGTCTGTTTGCCCAGCTCAGTCGGTGCGAACATAATGTTCTTGAGCACCGTCATATGCGGGAACAGATTAAAGTGCTGAAACACCATCCCTATATTTTCACGGACCTTGTTAATGTCCACGTTTTTGTCACCCAATTTGTAGTCATCGACGATGACTTCGCCAGCCGTAATTTCCTCCAGCATGTTCATACAGCGTAAAAAGGTACTTTTCCCTGAACCTGAAGGACCAATGACACATACAACCTCGCCTTCACGTACTTGCATGTCGATACCTTTCAGCACCTGATTACTGCCATAGCTTTTTTTCAGGTTTTTAACGATAATTTTACCCACGGCGAACTCTCCCTTCAAGACGGTTGGAAATTTTGGTCAGGACTGTAATGACGATGAGATACATCACCGCAACGACCAGCCAAATATCAAAGGATTGGAACGTCCGCGCAATAATGATTTTACCCGATTGAGTCAATTCGACCAGACCGATAACCGACAGAATGGACGTATCCTTCAACGTAATAACCAACTGATTGATAAACGACGGGATCATGATTTTTACAGCTTGTGGCAAAATGATCTTCAGCATGGCTGTCCGATACGGCAAACCAAGCGAACGAGCTGCTTCCATTTGTCCTGGATCAATGGACTGAATTCCCCCGCGGATAATTTCGGTCACATAAGCACCAGCGTTCAGGGATAACGTCAATACCGCAGCGACAAAAAGCGGCATTTTAAAGTCGAGTGCCTGTGGAATACCGAAGTAAATAAAGAATGCTAGTACGATCAGTGGAATACCACGGAATACATCAACGAAAACCGTTGCAATCCCGCGGAACACTTTGTTATGGCTAACCTTCATAAAGCCAAACACCAATCCCAGTAAAAAGGCTACGAGCAAGGATACCAGGGTGTACAACAGCGTATTTCCCATCCCTTTGATCAAAGCGGGCAGCGAAGCTGAAATGAGCTCCCAGCGGCTGCGTTCTACAGGAGCCACGCCTTTGCCAGACTCACCAAGGTATTTGGACATGATTTTGTCGTATTCCCCGCTGTTGCGGAGATTCACAAGCCCTGCATTAAATTTCTCCAGCAGCTCGGCATTTCTGCCTTTGTTGACAGCGAAGCCGTAAGAACCGCCTTTTTCCTTATCGGTCACCAGCTTAAGACCATTATTCTGAGTCACACCGTAGGCCAGTACCGGAAAGTCATCAAAGCAGGCAACCGAATTACCTGTTTTAACTTCATCATACATTTGAGACGAATCGTCAAACGGAACTGTAGTAAAGCCATATTTAGCCTTAATGGATTCCGCGAACGTATAGCCTTCTGTTCCTGTTTTGACAGCCACACGCTGTCCTTTCAAGTCCTCATAGCGTTTAATCGTATCATTATCCTTACGGACCGCCATGACAACACCCGAGTCAAAATAGGGCTCGGAAAAATCAAATTTTTGCTTGCGTTCATCAGTAATACTCATCCCGGCAATGACACCATCCACTTGATTCGTTTCAAGGGCCTGCACTGCCGCGTTAAAGCCAAGTGGCTTAATGGTATACTCAAAATTCTGATCCTTAGCAATAGCTGCCAGTAAATCCATGTCAATTCCGACAAATTTACCATTAACATCTTCAAATTCAAAAGGCGCGAACGTTGTATCCGTGCCGATATCATATTTTGTTTTATTTTCTGCGTGGGCCACTACACCGAAATTACCGGCCAGGGCAACCACAGAAAACAAACAAATCATGAGTGCTATTAGTTTTCTTGGTTTTTGCATAAGATCCTCCAGTCAGTTGAACGGTTCAAAGTTTTCTGTTTATTCTACAGGAGTTATTAAAAATTGACTACTTTGATGTCAGGTATTTTTTTAAAAACATCTCATGGAACTATCTGGATGTGTGAACTTTGGAAATGTATTTTTGCCCTAGAATGCCAATAAGCCCCTGCCGCAAAAAGCGGACGGAAGCTTATTGTGTATCATATATTGTATGTTAATTTTCAAGAAAACATGTTGCAAAAAAACTAGAAAAGAATTTTGAAAATCAAACCTGACAACACCGCTGCAATCGGAATCGTTATTACCCAGGTTATGACAATACGACCAGCTAATGACCAGCGAACCGCGCTAAAACGCTTGGCAGACCCTACACCCAGAATCGCCGAAGTTATGGCATGAGTGGTACTTACTGGTAAATGAAGCAAAGTAGCTGTGAAAATAACAGAAGCCCCCGAAACGTCGGCTGCGAATCCATTGATGGGTTCAATTTTGAAAATCTTGGTTCCCATCGTCTTGATGATCTTCCAGCCCCCAATGGACGTACCAAGCGCCATGGCGGTTGCCGCTGAAATTTTCACCCACATAGGTACTTCCAAATGGTCTTGATACCCAGCCGAGACAAGTGCAAATGTAATGATCCCCATTGCCTTCTGAGCATCATTCGTACCATGCGTGAACGACTGAATAGCTGCCGTAATCACCTGCATGGTGCGGAAACCTTTGTTCACCGTATGCGGACTGCGATAAGCAAAGATGTATTTCAAGATCATCATCACGATGTAACCGACAACAAAAGCAATCAACGGGGAGAAAATTAACCCCTCAACAATCCCGATGAAGCCGCTCCAATTTAATTTATCCTCTCCCGCACCTACATACACCGCTCCAGCCAACGCACCAATCAGTGCATGGGAAGAAGAGGAAGGAATACCGAACCACCAGGTTAGAAGATTCCAGATAATCGCAGCGATCAGCGTCGCAATGACGATATCAGTACCGTTGGTCAGTTTGGTAGGGTCAGCCACACTTCCGCCAATGGTTTTGGCAACTCCAGTGAATATGATAGCCCCAAGAAAGTTCATAACCGCCGCCATAATAATCGCACGTCGCGGCGTCAATGCACGGGTCGAGACCGAAGTCGCAATCGCGTTCGCCGTATCATGAAACCCATTGATAAAATCAAATGCCAGAGCAAGAAAAATAACAATACCTAATACCAGTAAACTTGTATCCATGTAAAAGGACTCCCTTACGAGTTACGCATAATGATGGATTCCAGCATATTTGCAACATCCTCGCATGAATCCGTTGTCGTTTCAAGGCGTTCGTACAATTCTTTACGTTTAATCAGCTCAATAGGATCAGTTACAGTTGCAAACAGGTTTTTGATGCAAATACGCAGTAATTCATCCCCCTGATTTTCCAGATCATTCAGGCGAATGGTGTATTCGCGGATAGCCAACAATTTTTTCTGTGAAAGCAAATGTACAGCCTTCTGAATTTCATAAGCTGATTGACGCAAAATATCAGCAAACTGCACAATATACTCGTCCGGCTCTGTAATGTTGTACATATAAAAACGAGAGGCTGTCGCTTCAAGACCGTCCAACACATCATCCATGGTCGTTGTCAGTTCCATGATGTCGTCGCGTTCCAGCGGCGTAATGAAGGTCTTGTTCAACTCAGTAATAATCGTGTGTGTGTAATCATCACACTTATTTTCATACTTCTTCATCTCATTGGTAAACAAAGTCACATCTTGAAAATTTGAAGTATGTTGGGCAAAATAATCGGCTGCTTGCACGATCGTATCTGCCATATTTTCCAACGTCTCGAAGAATATATCCTTTTTCTTCAATCTCATAACGATTACCCCTTTACGAAAATATCCGCAACCTGTTTCGACTGCAATAGACAACCTTTGCTATCTTATCACACTCATCAATGTTTTTGTAATGTTTGTAAAAGCAAATTTCAAGATATACGTATACAATGCCCGACATGGAGAGTCATTATCCGACATTTTTTTCCTAAAAAGGTGTATTACGTTTTCTAATTCGCTTCAAACGTTACATGTTCCGCTAGTGGAGTATCTGCAGGTACCACATGTATATAGGATGTACCCGGTGTTAGCGGGATTTCAACCCCATTTTTCATAAAACGTATCGCATCGCCAGATGTATGCTGCCACTCAGCACGGATTAACTTTCCTTGTTGAAACACCATAGCTTCTCCACTATCATCCAGTTCAACACTTAGTCTGCCTACATCATCCAGCGTTTGATGCCTCGTGCTCATCACAATAACATTCGCCGCTGAGAGCTGTTGGTTATTATTTTGATCCAAATGTGACTTTTCGTTCACAAAACGCTTATATCGTTGATTCACTGGATCGTAGGTATAAGATACGCGGTAGCTTTTCAGCAAAAATCGGATATGCACAGATGCGGCACTCTCGTCCACCATAACTGGAGTTTCTCCGGTTTTAAGATAAGGATATACGGGAACTTCCGTCTGTCTAATATACCCTTTGCTTTCGCTTCCTTGGCGGAGCCTGCTTACATCTGTGTATAAATTATGTGGAGGTCGACGATCTTTACTTCGCCAAAAGTAAGCTCCTCCATTTGAAATCTCATCCAGATGTTCCTTCCGCTGCTGCTGTAAAATCGCATAGGCATCTGTACTTCCCCCTGCATGTATCGGCAACGCGCCATAAGTTTCGCCCAGTTCAATCAAATACGGCCGAATGCTCCGGACTGGACCAATCTTCACATCACCCCCATGACTTTGGAAAAAAGCTACCAAACGGGTAATTCCGCCTTCTGCAAGAACTTCATATACCATATCTGCCTGGCTAAGCCCTGCCTGCGGACGCGCAGCCGGTGCATTGTTGATCATAATAGCTAGCGGCCGCTCCACAACTGGCTTCTCCACCGGAAGCCCGGTAAGCGGAGCTGTAAATGCCGGAACAGCAGGCTCCTTAGGCTGTTCAAGCGCCTTCTTCTCTAGTTCTTGCTGGGTCGGTTGGGGAACGGATTCAGATTCCCCCGTATTGGACAAAGCAGAACAAGACACCATTATCATGCATAGCAGAGCTGAAGCCATCACACGCAACCAATAATTTCGTTGGGAAATGGGACCGGACAAGTTCATCCCTCCACTTCGTTTATTTTTCTCATTATAAGCTTTTCTTCCTGTTTTTGTCTTGATTGAAGCATGACCTCTCTATAGAATACTTATCTAAAGACATTAAAATTTAAAAAATATTCATACTTTGTGATTTTTATCACAAATAACTGTAACTGAAGCTAATACAATAAAGGTGTAGCAAAGATGATCATCCCAAACAAACTGAAATACAGCCCATCATTATAGATTAAGAAAGAGGAGTGATTTGAATGTTTAACAATTGGTTACGTGAGAACAAGGTTGCAATGTGGCTGCTAACTGTAGTACGGGTTTATCTAGGTTATGAATGGATGACCCACGGGCTTGAGAAGCTGACTGGCGGATTCGACGCAGGCGGATTTATCTCGGGGGCTATTGCCAAAACAGGTGGAGAACATCCCGCTGTACAAGGCTGGTGGGGATCGTTCCTTGAAGCCTTTGCCCTGCCGAATGTAGGTTTGTTCAACGTTCTGATTCCACTGGGTGAGTTCTTGGTTGGGGTTGGCCTGCTGCTTGGTACTTTGACTACACTGGCTACTTTGATGGCTATGGTCATGAACTTCTCGTTCCTGTTCTCGGGTACAGTAAGCACCAATGCCATCTACCTGCTGGTTGAAATCTTCCTAATCGTTGCTGGTGCAAATGCCGGAAGAATCGGCTTTGACCGTTGGGTACTGCCCTTCCTGCGTGGACTGTTTGGTAAAAATAAAGATACCTTTGCGGACCCCACTCGAAAAATAGCTTAACTATCCAAAAAACAACCGTTATCCTCCGGCTAATGGTTGTTTTTTTGTGCAGCTATGTTGCTTCTCTCTAAGGTGTTACCATGTTGCACCCTCCTCTATTTAAAATAACAAAGGAGTACTCAAGTCCATCCTGACTTGGGGACTCCTTTTTCGGATTCATCTTCTCCTCAAACGTTTACAAGTTGGATACAACATGGAATGGATCTACGGCAGGCATTTATGACATTACTGAATCAAAATGAGGATAAGCGTACTACGCAAGTATCTGCCTGGCTAAAAAAGAACGTGCCTGCTAATTAATCAAGAAGCATACAGCAAAAGAACTTCCAACCCCACACACCATGTGGTTTCAGAAGTTCTTTTCTACATTTACAGACCACTTTCTTGACCAAAAGCCCAACAATTGAGACTTAATGAGCCCAGGACATACGACTGAAAAAGCTTACGCGCAGAGCGATCATGATCCGCAGCCCCCATTACGTAAAACAAAGGGGAAAAATGCTCTATTCCATACGAAGGAACCGCCTGCTTGGCATATGGAGCCTTCTTGTCATATTGGAATAGATGACGCAAATTCCAGTCTTGAAGCTGCTCTGCGATCCAGTCATCATATTGAACCGCCCAATCGGCTGGCTCACTCGTCTGCTTGAGTGTCCGCAAGTTGTGGACCAAACCTCCACTACCGAGAATCAAGATCCCTTGTTCACGCAGTGGCGCTAGCATTCGCCCAATCTCGTATTGCTCCTGAGGATCGCGCCGTGAATCAATAGACAAGGGTACGACCGGTATGTCCGCATCAGGATATATATGCCGCAAAACCACCCATGCTCCATGATCCAGTCCCCGGTTCCGAACCGGCTGGTGGAACAGGTTATGCTGACTGAACAGATGCCCTATCTCCTCATACAGCTTTGGATCGCCTGGTGCAGGGTAATCAAGAGTGTACATTTCTTCGGGAAAGCCGTAGAAATCGTGCAACGCTGCATGCTGATCATCCGCGCCAATACATTGATCGGGGCTATCCCAATGCGCGGAAAAAATAACAATTCCTTTGGGTCGGGGCAGGCTCGCGCCCAGCTTTGCAAGAAAGCTGGTATATGCGTTATTTTCTACAGCCAGTGTCGGTGAACCATGCGCAACAAAAATTGAGGGTAATGTCATCGCTGCCAACCTCCACACGCCAGTATAGTGTTACTCTTTTATTTTACTCCGGCGGAGGCGCAATT
>NZ_JCAJRU010000054.1:0-23112 GCF_059447605.1 Paenibacillus sp. N119s
GGACGTTTTTTATTTATGTTTTCCTAAATGGAACGGATTAGGGCGACATGGGAGGAAGAGAAAGAGCTTCTAATAATAAAGCTCTAAAAACGGAAGCTACCTCTCACAGCGTAGCATACCGCCAAGTTTTTTTGATATTAATGCTGGATGCGAATAGAATAACTTGTTATAATGCTACTTATTAAAAGAATCATAAAAAGTGTCGATAAGGAGCTAATCGATGACAGTAGAACCCTCCATGAATCCTAGGGTAGTTCGTAATATTTTATTTGTTTTATTCGCCTTACCGGGTGTAGCTTTTGCTTCCTGGGTGTCCCGCACGCCTGTTATACGAGATATTTTGCATGCCTCGACTGCCGAAATGGGGATCATTATTTTTGGGTTAGCCGCGGGTTCTTTATTGGGCCTCCTTAGTGCGGGCAATGTTATTTCTCGTATAGGCGGACGGTCAGTCATTCTGGGAAGTGCGCTTTTGATTGTAATTGGTTTTCTTATTGTAGGATTGGGAGCTGCATTTTCATTTACGAGCATCGTATTTGTTGGTTTGGTCATCTTTGGCAGCGGCTATGGCACAGCTGAAGTAGCTCTTAATGTCGAAGGTTCTGCGGTAGAAAATCAGTTGAATAAAACGCTTTTGCCCGCCTTTCACGGTTCGTTTAGTATGGGGACACTTGCAGGAGCTATCATCGGTTCTGGAGCAGCGGCGGTACACGTACCTGTAGTGGTTCATTTTGGAGCTATAGCCGTCATAATTGCCGCAGTAACGTTCTATTTGTACCGTTATTTGCCCCGCGATACAGGTAAAGAACAGGATGTTTCTTCCCAAAAGAGTGGATCTAATATCAAGGCTCAGCTTGCTGTCTGGAAAGAACGACGAAGCCTGCTGATTGGGATCATTGTGCTCGGGATGGCGTTTGCCGAAGGGGCTGCGAATGACTGGCTGCCGCTAACGATGGTAGATGGTTATGGCGTAGACTCCTTAACAAGCTCCTATATGTACGGTCTATTCGTGGCCGCGATGACCATTGGACGCTTCACAGGTGGATTTATACTGGATAAATTCGGTCGCGTTCCTGTGCTGAAAGGAAGTGCTGTTCTGGCTGCTGTGGGTATTATTTTAGTGATCTGGGGACAGCATGATCTCTTGGCTGGATTGGGTATCTTGTTATGGGGACTTGGAGCTTCACTTGGCTTTCCTGTAGGCTTATCAGCTGCTGGAGATGATCCTCGTGGTGCAGCTATCCGGGTAGGGGCCGTAGCCACCATCGGTTATCTTGCCTTTTTAGTGGGGCCTCCGGGATTAGGGCTCTTAGGTGAACATGTGGGACTCCTGCATGCCTTAATTGTTGTGCTCATTGGCGTTATTGTTGCTGGTTTGATATCAGGTGCTGCCCGGCCCGTGGGGATGAGAGAAAAGAAATGAAATTAAAATATAAAGGAGATTGTCGCATGTCTATGAAAACGGAAAAACAAAAGATGCTGGATGGGGAGCTATATGTAGCAGCTGATCCTCAATTAGCGAGTGAAAGAGAGTATGCGAGAAGATGTGTACGTCTCTTTAATCAGACGACTGAGGCGGATAGTGAGTATCGTGAAAAGTTACTTAAGGAGCTTTTCGGTTCCACCGGTGAAAATATAAGCATGGAACCCAACATCCGCTGTGACTACGGATACAACATTCATGTTGGGGAAAATTTCTATGCCAACTATGACTGTACCATTTTGGATGTTTGCGAAGTGCGCATTGGGGATAATTGTTTTCTGGCTCCGGGAGTCCATATTTACACAGCGACTCACCCCATTGATCCATTTGAACGAATTGCGGGTCCAGAGTATGGAAGGCCTGTAACGATTGGCAACAATGTATGGATTGGCGGTAGGGCGATTATTAATCCCGGTGTTACGATAGGGAATAACGTCGTAGTGGCATCAGGAGCGGTAGTAACCAAGGATGTGCCAGATCATATGATCGTAGCCGGGAATCCGGCACGGATAATTAAGCAAGTTGCCGTCTCCTGAATAACATACAGGCTAACTGATTTATACCGAAGATCCTATTAAAAGAGTCCTTGTTTTAATAGGATCTTTTAAATTTAAGGACTTTCACAGGTATGCTCTTCAAGGATTTGAACTATACAGAGTAATAAATGATCATATTCATCCTTACCAGCGTTTCTCCTAAATTATAGTATATGTGTGGACGGTCTGCCTTAAAGCGGATCGAATCCCCAGCTTTCACTGTGTACGTTTCTTCGCTGACTTTTACCACCATTTCACCCTCAAAGACGGTAATAAATTCTTCAGTACCCTCACGGTGTGGGGCAGAACTCAGTTCCCCGCCTGTTTCAATCTCTACGGTATAGACCTCAAAATTTCGGTTTCCTTCATAGGGGAAAAACGGATACAAACGATAGTGGTTGTTTTCTTCAAGCACTTGTACTTTGCTTTTAGGAACAACTACGGCATCGGCAGGCGGTTCACTAATCAGGGCAGTGAATGATATTTTCAAGCCGTTCGCAATTTTCCACACCGTTGTAATCGAAGGATTCGATTCTCCCCGTTCAATTTGGCCGAGCATCGTTTTACTGATCCCAGTGAGTTCGGCTAATTTGTCTAGGCTTAATTTTCTTTCATTCCTTAAATGCTTTAAATTTTTACTTAAAATCAAATTAATAGGCTCCATCACTTTTTCGCTCCCTATTGTGCTATATAAAGAACATAATGTACAATTATGAAGTACGAATGTGCGCTTTAACGTACATTTTATTCGATTATAACACACTGGAGTTGATTATTGCATGCCGTTTATTCCATTTTTGTCGTATGCACTTGTTACCAGCTTTACGCCAGGTCCCAACAATATTATGTCATTAGACAGTGCCAGGCGGTTAGGTTTGAAGAGAGCATTTCCATTCTTACTGGGGGTAACGGCAGGATGTTTTGCTATTATGCTGTTAGCCTGCTATTTTAATCTTGCGTTATATCATTTCTTGCCTCGGGTCAAGGTCTGGATGAATGTTCTCGGTAGTCTGTACATGCTTTATCTGGCAGTAAAAATAGCGAAGAGCAAACCTACTACGAAGGACAATGACCCTAATGAAGGGTATTCCTTCAAATCAGGATTGCTGCTGCAATTTATCAATTTAAAAATCATTTTGTACGGTATTACGGTCATTTCAACGTTTGTAATGCCTTATGATGCGTCGTATATGACACTGTTTATGATATCGTTACTTCTGACCTGCATTGGTTTTGCAGCTGTTATGTGCTGGGCGGTTTTCGGCGCTATGTTTCAACGTTTCTTGAATAAGTATGAGCGCTCCTTCAATATCCTAATGGCCTTATTGCTCCTTTATAGTGCGCTGTCCATCTGGATATAAATGAATACCGTATTTCTCATAGAAAAAGAGAGGTTCCTGACTTATAGGCAGGAGCCTTTTTCGTGTGAACTGAGTTCATTCAAAGGGACATGAAATATAATCGGGAAATATGGGTAAGTTTTCTGATCACCCAGTTCTAAAACGGGTATGACCTTAATAAATAAAGTATATATTGACAACCTGTATATACATGATTTAATCTTGTATATACAAGAAGTTGAAAGCGTTTTACTAAAATCTTTTACGCTACTTCATTTCGCAAGAAAGGAATGAGCATGGATGGAAGCAATGAACAAGGCTTTAATTCCTCAAGATCAGGACTGGTGGCGCAAATCAGTCGTTTATCAGGTTTATCCCAAAAGTTTTAACGATACGACGGGCAAAGGAACCGGTGATATAAAAGGACTGACACAAAAGCTGGATTATCTGCAAGGACTGGGTGTTGATATTATCTGGTTGCAGCCTGTATATGTCTCGCCACAGCGTGATAACGGGTACGATGTAGCTGATTATTGCCGGATTAATCCTGACTATGGAACAATGCAGGATTTTGAAGAATTGAGCCAGGAAATTCGAGCACGTGGGATGCACTTGATGATCGACATCGTGGTTAACCATTCTTCAACAGAACATGTCTGGTTTCAGAAGGCTCGGCTTTCTAAGGATAGTGAATATAGGGACTATTATATCTGGCGTGACCCAGCACCTGATGGAGGGCCTCCGAATAACTGGATTTCCAAGTTTGGTGGGCCAGCTTGGCAGTATGATGAGGCAACAAACCAATATTTCCTAACCTTGTTTGATAAGACTCAGGCGGATTTAAACTGGGAAAATCCCAAAGTCCGTCAGGAAGTTGTTGATGTGCTGGAATTTTGGGCAGAGAAGGGGGTTAGTGGCTTCCGGCTCGATGTCATTAATTTAATCTCCAAAGATCAGCAATTCTCGAACGACGATGGAAGCACGGCTCCTGGGGACGGGCGTAAGTATTATACGGATGGTCCGCATGTACATGAATATCTTCATGAATTACATGAAAAAGTATTTTCAGTGTATAACAGCGTCACGGTAGGGGAGATGTCCTCCACCTCACTGGATCACTGTATCCGTTATTCCAATCCGGACAGAAAAGAATTATCCATGACCTTTAATTTTCATCATTTGAAGGTGGACTATCCAAACGGGCAAAAGTGGAAACTCATGCCTTATGATTTTGAAAAGCTGAAAAAGCTATTCTCGGATTGGCAAATTGGCATGCAACAGGGTGGCGGCTGGAGTGCATTGTTTTTTAACAATCATGATCAGCCAAGGGCGATCTCTCGCTTTTTGGATGATAGCGAATATCATGCGGAAAGTGCCAAGCTACTGGCCACCACGCTACATGGACTTCAGGGAACACCTTATATATTCCAAGGTGAAGAGATTGGTATGGCTAATCCGCAGTGGTCAGATATTGAAGAATTTCGAGATGTTGAATCTCTGAATATGTATCGTATCTTACAGGAGCAGGGCAAAAGTGCAGAGGAAGCCTTGGATATCATTCGAGAGCGGTCCCGTGATAATTCAAGAACACCGATGCAGTGGGATAACACTCGCAATGCGGGATTCACTACAGGTACACCTTGGATAAAGGTAGATGAACGATATCCGCAGATCAACGTTCAGTCTCAGTTAGAGGACCCGAACTCGATCTACAATCATTATCGTAAGCTGATTCATCTGCGTAAGACGGTACAGGTTATTACCGATGGGACTTATCAACGCTTGGATGAAGCTCATCCTCAGGTCTATGCCTATCAACGCAGCAATGAACAAGAGACTTTGATCGTCATCTCTAATTTTAGCGGGCAGGATGTACAATTCCGTATACCGGATTCATTTTATTCATCTATAGAAAATAAAGGGCTGGATGCGGCTGAGCTTTTAAGCGGGAATACCCAGCATACTCCGAAGCTAAATCAGGTGGTCTCTTTGACGCCGTACGCTTCCTATATGTGGATTGTTCGTTAACCTTAGTGAATCGTATGAAAATGTCTAGTAGTCCCCCGGTAGTACATTCATTTTAAGCCGGGGTGGCTGCTTTAAAAATGAGCAAACGTCGAGGGAGTGGACTAGATGGCGATTGAAAGAGCACAGGTGGAAGACATTATAAAAGCCGTTGGTGGTAAAGACAACATAGAGGCCTCTACGCATTGCGTAACTCGTCTGCGATTTGCCCTGTATGATGATAAGCTGGTCGATAAAGAAGCACTCGAACAAAATGATCTGGTCAAAGGTCAATTTTCTTCACAAGGACAGTATCAGGTCGTGATTGGTCCAGGTCTGGTCGATAAGGTATATGACGAAATGATCTCCATTACAGGAGGCAGCCGGGCTTCTAAGGACGATGTCAAAAATGCGGCTAGTAAAAAACAAAACCCGATTCAGCGTGCCATCAAGACGCTGGCAGATATCTTTATTCCCATTTTGCCCGCGATCGTGACTGCAGGTT
Organism: Paenibacillus sp. N119s; assembly: GCF_059447605.1. NCBI lineage: Bacteria > Bacillati > Bacillota > Bacilli > Caryophanales > Paenibacillaceae > Paenibacillus > Paenibacillus sp. N119s. The sequence goes on from NZ_JCAJRU010000054.1 coordinate 5,869, forward strand.
TATTGCTTGGCATAAATAATATTTTGACAGGCAAAGGGATCTTTTTCGAAGGAATGTCTCTGGTTCAGGTCTATCCTCAATGGACTGACTTTGCAGCAATTATTAATACCATTGCCAGCACCGCATTTACATTTCTACCTGCCTTGATTGGATGGTCGGCTGTTGTCCGGTTTGGCGGTAGTCCTTTACTCGGGATTGTACTGGGCTTGATTCTGGTTCATCCGGATCTGCTAAGTGCATACAGTTATGCGGATGCTGTTACCAAAGGAACCGTTCCGGTGTGGGATTTGTTTGGTTGGCAAGTGAACAAGATTGGTTATCAAGGTCAGGTTTTACCCGTTTTAGTATCCGCTTACGTGCTCGCACAGATTGAGAAATTCCTCAATAAAAAGATAGCGGATTCATTTAAGCTGTTGCTCGTAGCACCGATTACATTGTTAATCACAGGATTTCTTGCTTTTACAGTGATCGGTCCAGTTACTTTTATGATTGGTAATGCAATTACGTCTGGTCTTGTATACGTTTTCGATTTGGCTCCTGCGCTGGGTGGCCTGATTTATGGAGGCTTTTACTCCTTGCTCGTGATCACGGGAATGCATCATACTTTCCTGGCGGTGGACGTGCAATTAATTGGTACGCAGGGTGGCACGTTCTTATGGCCGATGCTGGCGCTGTCCAATATCGCTCAGGGTGCCGGAGCATTGGCAATGATGCTGGTATTGAAGGAGCAAAAGGGAAAAGGATTGGCTCTTACCTCTTCCGTGTCTGCATTTCTCGGTGTAACCGAACCTGCCATTTTCGGGGTGAATATCCGGTATAAATATCCGTTTGTATTCGCAATGGTCGGTTCCGGTATCGCAGGTATCCTGCTTACTGTAAATCATGTCATGGCTTCTTCCATTGGTGTAGGAGGGATTCCGGGTTTCTTGTCTATTTTCCCAAACAACTGGGGAGTATTCTTCGTCGGGATGGCAATCGTATTGATTGTGCCGTTCGCTTTAACCTTCATGTATGGGAAACTGCTAAATAAGCGCCGTCAGACACCAGCTACGACACCAGTTAACGACTCCGTACAGACAGATTCGAGCCGCCGCCATTCTGCACTGAATGTGCTGGAAGTAAAGACTCCGGTACTGGGGCATGTGGTGCCATTGGAGCAGGTTCCTGATCCGGCTTTTGCCGAACGGCAGATGGGGCAAGGTATTGCAGTGGAACCGCAGGATGGCCGGATTCTAGCCCCTTTCAGTGGGACGGTCATTCACATCATGGTGAAAAGCAAGCATGCCTTGATTTTGGAGCATCCGACAGGTGTGCAGATTCTGGTACATGTAGGAATCAACACGGTGTCGTTAAAGGGAGAAGGATTCACCATGCATGTGGAGACAGGTCAAACCGTGGAGCAGGGCCAGCTTCTGATGGAATTTGACCGTCAGCTGATCCAGAAATCGGGGTATCCTATTATTACACCGGTTATTGTCCCTGACGGGCAGAGTATGATTGAATCAATTGAAGAATTGCCGGGCGAGGCGAACAATCTGCAATATGTCTTAATGAGAATTCATTTGAATTCTTCATCGGACCATACGAATTAAGTCAGATCCGTCCTGCTAGCCTTTTTTAGTAACTTGGTCAGTGAAAGAATGCTACAATTAACGTGGTGATGAAAATTGACTAAGAATATATTTTTGCAAATTTATCAAGAATACTCGGGACGAATTCAGACAGGCGCATTGGCTCCAGGCTCGAAAATGCCCTCTGAAAATGAACTGGCCCGGGAGTATAACACTTCTCGTGAGACCGTGCGTAAGGCACTTCATTTGCTTGCACAAAATGGGTATATCCATAAAATAAAGGCCAAAGGATCTTTTGTTCTGGATATCGGACGGATGGATTTTCCGATAGGAGGATTGGTCAGTTTTAAAGAAATGTCTGAGCGGATTGGGCGCAAATCACAAACCATTGTTCATGAAAATCAGTTGATTCCCGTTCCAGATGATATAGCTGCTCATCTGGAGATTGACAAAGACAAGTATTGGGTCTGGAAAGTCATTCGTGCACGTGAAATTGAAGGTGAATGCGTCATACTGGATAAAGACTACTTTCGCTCAGACATTGTACCCGTGCTTACCGAGGACATTAGCCGGGAATCCATCTATGAATATCTGGAGGGAGAACTCCATCTTCCAATCAGTTATGCCAAAAAGGTCGTTTCTGTAGAAGATGCAGATGAAGAAGACCGTAGGCTGATGGACCTCCTGAACTATACTCATGTGGTTGTAGTACGTAACTATGTTTATCTGGAAGACACGACATTGTTCCAGTACACCGAATCAAGGCATCGGCTGGACAAATTTCAATTCGTCGATTTTGCCAGACGTTCCCACGGTGAAGAGAGAAAATCCGACTTTTAAGCTGACCCCACCCCTCTTCTTAAGAAGAGGGGTTCCTTTTTGACTTTCAGGGCAAATAGATTTGTTCGATGATACTTCTATCATTACGGCTCTTACCATTATCCCTTGAAGTGAAATAGGGAAAACCCTAATTATTTATAATTTTAACTACATTGTGATCCCGATCACATATAGACCTATCTGCTGTATTAAAATAGAAGCATAAACAGAATTTCATAGGAACGTAGGAGATGTCGTCGGATAGGGAGTATCGTCGAATGAATGGAGGAACCGGTATATGATAAACAGTAAACAAAAGCTTGTGGTTATAGGGAACGGGATGGCTGGTATCAATACGGTCGAACAAATTTTAAAATTAACAGATAAGTACGAAATTACAGTTCTGGGGAGTGAACCGCATCCGAACTATAACAGGATCATGCTCTCTTATGTGCTGGAAGGTAGTAAAACAATAGATGATATCATACTGAACGATTTGCAATGGTATGCGGATCAAGGGATTACTTTATATACAGGAAAAATGGTTAAAAGCATCGACGGTGAGCACAAGAAGATTCACACCGAAGATGGACTGGAAATTGATTACGATGTGGCTTTGATTGCCACTGGTTCACAATCATTTATTCTACCTATTCCGGGCAAAGAGTTACCAGGCGTCATTGGGTTCCGGGATATCGCAGATTGCTCGGCCATGCTGGAGGCGGCGAAGACCTATAAGAAGGCAGCTGTTATTGGTGGAGGTCTGTTGGGGCTGGAGGCAGCTAAAGGCTTGGTCAATCTCGGGATGGATGTTACGGTCGTTCATCTAATGGAAGATTTGATGGAACGTCAGTTGGACCGGGGAGCCTCTGCGATGTTGAAAGCAGAACTGGAACGCCAGGGAATCAAGTTTGCTATGCAAATGCAAACTGCGGAAGTGTACGGTCAAGATCGGGTACAAGGACTGCGCTTCTCGGATGGAAGCGAGCTGGAAGCAGATTTGGTTGTAATGGCCGTCGGGATTAAACCTAATATCCAGGTAGCTAAAGAAAGTGGTATGGAAACGAACCGCGGGATTGTGGTCGATGATTTCATGAGAACCTCCATGCCGGATGTATACGCTGTAGGGGAATGTGTTGAGCACCGTGGAATCTGCTACGGCCTGGTAGCTCCGCTGTTTGAACAGGGAAGTGTGATTGCCAAGCATTTGGCAGGCGTGGATACTGAAGGCTATGCAGGATCGGTAGTTTCCACCAAGCTTAAAATTTCAGGGGTAGATGTTTTCTCAGCTGGCGAATTCATAACCCAGCCTGAACATACGGCGATTGTAGCGAAGGATGAGTGGAAGCGAACATACAAAAAGGTACTGCTTCGTGATAATAAAATTGTTGGTACTGTACTGTTCGGTGATGTGAGTGAATCTGCTAGTCTGCAAAAATATGTGCGTCAGCAAACGGAAATGACAGATGAGATCTATGGACAGATCATGGGTACTGGATGCGGCAATCACGGGGCGAAAACGTCATCCGTTGAAACTATGGCGGACGATGAAATTGTCTGCGGCTGTAACGGTGTGACTAAAAAGGCAATTGTGGAAGCAATCAATGAAAATGGACTAACCACCGTGGATGAAATTAAGGCATGTACTGGAGCTACGCGTTCCTGCGGAGGATGTAAGCCGGTGGTTGAGCAAATTTTGCAATATGTTCTTGGAGACAGCTTCAAAACATCAGCCAAGCAGGGAATATGTGGTTGCACAACCTTGAGCCGGGACGAGATTGTTGAAGCAATCAAAACCAAAGGGCTGACCACTACGCGTGAAGTGATGAATGTACTCGGCTGGCATAATGATGAAGGATGCTCCAAATGCCGTCCAGCGCTGAATTATTACTTGGGTATGATTAATCCTGATACCTATGAAAATGAGGGAGATTCCCGGTTTGTAAATGAGCGATTGCACGCGAACATTCAAAAGGATGGAACGTTTACAGTGGTGCCAAGAATGTACGGTGGTGTAACGACTCCAGAAGATTTGAAGAAAATAGCTGATGTATCGCTTAAATACAATGTAAAAGTTGTTAAAGTAACTGGGGGACAACGGCTGGATTTGATTGGTGTCCGTAAAGAAGATCTGCCTAAAGTGTGGGAAGAACTCGATATGCCTTCGGGATATGCGTACGCGAAGTCGCTTCGTACCGTGAAAACCTGTGTTGGATCGCAATTTTGCCGTTTTGGTACACAGGACTCGATGGGCATGGGCGAAGTGCTGGAACGGAAATTCGAACGATTGGATTTCCCGGCAAAATTCAAATTAGCGGTTAATGGTTGTCCACGCAACTGTGCGGAATCATGTACGAAAGATATCGGAATCGTAGGCAACGATGGGGGCTGGGAGATCTTTATCGGTGGAAACGGCGGTATTAAAGCACGGTTGGCTGATTCACTCTGTAAAGTGAAAACCGACGCTGAACTGATTGATATTGTAGGAGCCGTGATGCAATTCTACCGGGAAACAGGGCAATACCTGGAACGTACCTCCGAGTGGGTGGAACGGATCGGTCTGGAAGAGATTCAAAAGGCTGTCGTTAACGATACAGCTAATCGACAAGCTTTAGTAGAACGCGTTGAATTTGCATTACAACAGGTCGAAGACCCATGGAAAAAGATCATCCATGATGAGGATACACGTAAAAATCTATTTGAGGCTGTCACTCCGTCTATTGTGTAAAATTGCATCTAAAATGCCTGAGGAAGGAAGCGAGCAAGCAAATGATCAAGAATGCCGAATGGCTTGTTGTCGGTCATAGCAAGGATTTTCCGATCAGAATAGGACGCACTATCCACGTCAAAGGTGCTGAAATTGCTGTTTTCCGCACTTCGGAGAATAAGCTGTATGCTGTTGAAAATAGTAATCCTCACCCCAAAGGTGGTCCTCTTACAGAGGCAATAGTATCTGGTCATTATATTTATGATCCTTTGTATGACTGGAAAATTGATTTGCAAACAGGCCTCGTTCAAGAGCCTGACCATGGACAAATTAAAACGTTCGCCGTCTGTGAAGAGGGAGAAGTAGTGAAAATATCGCTTGAAACGGTTTAATTCACTTGAGAGAATGCATAAAAAGGGCTCGACAGGAACAATTCTGCGGGGCCCTTTTTGTTTTGGATCAGGTAATAGTGACACCTGCACTTGCGTAACCCACCACGGTATTGACGAGGGAGGCACCTGTCGCAGTGGCAGAGAAAACCATAAGCAGACGGGTTTGCGCGGTTACGGGGATAGCCAATCCAGTAGCAATCCCACTAGAAGTCGTTCCTAAAGCAATATTGCCAGTCAGTGGAGGGGTCAATGTAGCGGCAGCTCCGGGAACAGCTATAAAGGTGTTATTAGGTGTTGGGGAACTGAACAACTGGGCGGTGATGCTTATAGATGAACCGGCGAGGTTTAGTGCAACCGTATTGCTGAAATATCCGGCAATGGATGTGATCACACCATCCCGTGGAACGGAGAAAGCAAAGTTAATAAGTGGTCCTACAAGTGTACCTGTGAGGTCAATGGTTCCACTTACGAGGCTTATCCCTGTTGCCGAGCTTCCAAAGCCGATTAAACTTGTAGTTCCAACTAGCCCGCCGGCAACGGTCGTCAAAATTGCCGGTCCACCCGAAGCGAACGGAATGATTGCTCCCGAGCCTGTGGCTCCAGTAACGCCTGTGGCTCCGATAGCTCCGTCAGCACCTGTTGCCCCCGTGGCGCCAGCAGGTCCGGCAGGACCTTCAGCTCCGGCAGGTCCAGCAGCCCCTACAGGCCCGGGGAGCCCGGGAGGACCTTGTGGGCCCGGTACACCTGCGGGACCAGGTGCACCACCAGGTCCGACAGGTCCCGGTGGCCCTTGTGGGCCGGGATTCCCTGATAAATACGGTTTACTTAATGCGTTGCTAACTGTCGTTCCCGCAGTTCTGATGGCACGGATTAAACTGTCTTTAAGCGTTGGATTGAGGGATTCCTGTAAAACGATGGACAATAGGGCATCCAGCAGTTGCTGTAATGTAGTCCCTACGCTGATCGGGGAGAAAGGCTTGGCTTCTAAAGCTACAATAGCAAGCTCCAAGGCTGCCAGTAAATCTGCCTTTCCCCCACCCCTAAGTCTCAAGCTTTTCGTCAGAGCCAGCAATTGCCTTAAAAGCTGTTGTAATAAAGATACATTAGCTGCAGAAGGGTTTGCGAATAGAAGGGGGACGATCGAGGTTAATTCATTAATAAGCTTGAGAAGCGCTTCGATATTTCTATTTTCTCTTGTGGGTCTGCGATCTTCGTCTTTTTTTGAAGATCCACTGAACCTGAACGATCTTTTATGTTTCATGCTCAAATATCTCCTCCTCATTCTTCCTGCTGTAGAGGTGACAGATGGTTAATCGCCCCGTTTTACAGATATTCATAATATATTTATGGAAGTAAAAAGGGTGAATGCACAAGCATCGCTTTATAAAATATCGATAACAAAACGCGGTCCCCAAATAGCTTGGGACCGCGCTTTCATGTGTAGTCTATTAGATTTATACGTGTTCAACAGCTTTATTTGAAAATACGTACCAGCAATTCAGCCATCTCGCCTCTGCTAATGGCGGTTTTCGGTTTGAGCGTTCCATCAGGATAACCGCTGATCCAACCCGAACCTATGGCATTTTCGAATGCTGTGGAGGCCCAGGAAGCAATCTGCTGATTATCCTTGTAGGATTGCAATCCTGTAGGGCCGGAAACAGATGTCTGATTCTGCATCACATGTGACAGGATCACCATCGCCTGTTCACGGGTAAGGCTCTCATCAGGCCCGAACGTCTGGGCGGTTAGTCCTTGAATCCATCCCTGACGGTGTGCAGTTTCCACGGCTGATCCAGCCCAGTGTCCCTTCATATCTGTAAATGAGGTAGACGGGCTCTCGTCTCCAGTTGTTCCTAAAGCTCTAATCAATACGGCTACAAATTCTGCCCGGCTTACCGCACGTTCAGGGCGCATGTTGCCGTCTTTATAGCCCTGCATCCAGCCTTTGGCTGCAAGAGATTGTAGGGACTTCGCTGCCCAGTGATCTTGTAGGTCTGGCCATACCTGAGCTGGCTCTTGCGAGTCTGACGAAAGGATGGGGTCATTTTGTGCATGGGTCTGATCCATCTGAGACGCATCCGTAGAAACGGCAACGGCAAAGGTACCTAACCGAGGTGTATTCACACTCACTCCCGATAAAATTCCTTGTGCATTCATCACAGCAGTGCCTTTTAGAACCTCATGCTCACCATTTTCATACCTCACAAGAACGGAGAATGGGGGTTTCAGATTCTGCAATTCACTTGAGGATTCGCTATCCAGCGGCAGAACGATGGACGCAGTCCCTGTCACGGTACCTTTAATTTCTACAGCCTGCCCGATCAGCTTTAGATTGGATTGCTGTTCAGCCCAATCGCGGAATTGCTGATCTGCCTGCTGGAATGATAGGGTGACGTCTTGCTGGCCTGAAGCGCCCATACTGGCTAGCGTGTCACTCGATAGCATCAGTGTTCCATATCGAGAGATCACCGAGGCTCCAATCCGATCCCATTTATTCAGTACAGAATGAGTCAGGAGAATACGACTCAATTGCTTTTCCTGCTCCAAGCGAATATCAGCGTATGCCTTGCCCTCGCGAAGTGCTTGTTGGATCTGTTCGTCCAGAAATGCCGCCGAAGGAACAAAGAGGGAGACCGTTTTTCCTTGTTCGGAGAATTCTAAATGTTGTTCGGCAGTAGACAGATCCTGATCCTCAGTTTTATCTTTATTAGACTTGCCAGTATCCACACTCACTTTGGCGGGGACGGTGACTTCCATGGCTTGTGTTAAAGCATGAGAACCATCGCTTACCTTCATCACATCCAGTATGACAGTTACAATGGAAGGAGTATCTGCTTTAAAAATAGTCCCGTCCGTACGCACGATGTCTGGCTGACTGCTACTGCTAATGGCCACAAGGAAGCCATCAGGTACAGCAGGCAACCTAAGCAATGTATCACTTGTTGTAGGGGCAGGTATGCTTGTGATGGAATCCGCAACACGCTGTGCAGTTAAGCCTTGTGGATACACTAGCCTAGAAGGAGCGCTCTTCATGCCGTTTGCGCTCTGCAGTACATAATAGCTGGTTCCCTCGAATACAGGTGAAAATATATATTTTCCCTCACTCGAAGCGATTCCTTCCGCTATAAGCTCCTGCTGAGCATTGTATAGCTCAAGCCGAGCGCGCGGTAAAGCACCCGTAACAATCACAGAGGCGATATCCTCATTGCCTGCTGTGGCCGCAACAGCACGGGGCAGCACGTTTATACGGCGTTCTGCTGGCTCTGCCGTCCAGCTTCCATTATCGCTATAAGCATAGTTTAATACGTATTCGCCAGGTACGTTGGTATCGACATTGCCGATACCTGAAAGTTCGGGAACCAGAATATTGCCATATACGCTGTCCAGTACACTGGCTCCCGGATCAGTGAAGGTGTCGCCAGTTTCCAGCACAATTGGATTATTGCCGTTCAATCGTACATAAGGTGTATTCGGCAAAGCTTTCAGCACGGTAATCGTGAATGTTCTTTGGACAGAAGCTATACCTTTAGAAATCATAGCAATTAACTGTACATTCTTATCACCGTCAGTATATTTAGGCCGATTTACCTGACCGCTATCACTGAGGATATCCGGTTGATCCGAGGACCAGTCGATTCGGGTGTCGAATGCCCCTGTACGAGGCAGGGCGATAGAATCCTTAATCCCTTGCGGGTAATCCAGATTTAGTGTATTTGCCGCCAAATTCACTGCCTCATCAGCACTTACAGGTAATGCGGCTACGAGCAGGCTAAAGGTTTTTCGAAGCTCCACTCCGCCTCTTGACACAACCGCTTCAAGCGTGATGTTCTGATCGCCCTGTACGTAGGTCGGGAAGGTGACATGTCCAGTATGATCCAGGAACTGCGGCTGGCTCGACGACCATGACACCTGAACACCATTCAAAGCATCTTTGGGCAAATATACGTCTCCGGTTACTGTTGTGATCGGCAGTTCAAGTGCTTCATATGCTGCATCCACGGCTTCCGTGTCGCTCATCGGCAGACGAAGTACATGTGCAGTAAAATCCTTTGTTTTCGTTAAGCCTGCAAGTTGCAGGGTAGCCGTTAGGGTAACATCCGTATCTCCACTACTATAGGAAGGTCTGGTGAGTGTTCCATCTGCTGCAATGACAAGAGGTTTGGACGAGGACCATTCGATCTGCACTCCACCATAACCGGATAAAGGGAGTGATACATTGTCTTGTACCGCAGACAAATCACCCAGCGATAGGGCATCTGCTGCTTGATTTAATGTATCTTGAGCAGTCATCTTCGAAACGGTAACTTCAAAAGTTTGGGTATCCGAGGCGGTTCCTTTTGTAATCGTTGCTGTCAGTTTTACCTTTTGATCACCCAGATCGTACCGCGGGCGTATTACAGTTCCTTCGTTCGTAATGACGGCAGGAGTATCGGAACTCCAGCTCACCGTCGTATCATTCAACCCTGTGAGTGGCAGTGTCAGCTTTTGGGAAACTGAATCCACTGTGTCTCCAGGGGAGAAGCCTAAAGCAAGGGTCGCTTTGGCCTGTGCAACTTTTTCGGCATCGGTCAGAATATTCACTTTAACCTCTGTGGGAGTGCTCTCCCCCTTGGCATTCACGGCCTGAACCGTGTAGACTGCTTCACCTGGCGGTAATGCTGAGGTGTCTACGAACTGGGTTAAGTTGCCTGTATAGAGCGTTATACCATCACGCACGATTTTGTAGGAAGTTGCATAAGGAACGGCATCCCAGCTTAACTCCACCGTATTTTCATTTTTAGTACCTGTAAAATGGCCCGGAGCCTGCGGTACGGGTAATTGCTCCCCATAAGCCGCGAATTCCATGATGGAAGCCCATTGATTGTTTCGGGCATTTCCTTGATCAATATATAATCGCAGATATCGTGCAGTTACAGGAGTGATGCTTTTTTGAAGATTAGAACTCCCGTTATTCTGCACGGTATCCGCAGTCACCCAATTACTGCCGTTGCTGCTCGTCTGTAATCGGAAACTGTACGGATCACGTTGATCGTTCCACCCGTAATGGACCCCCATACCTGTAACAACGTATCGATCTACGATATACCAGTCTCTCAAATCTACCTGGATCCATTTCTCGCCATTGCTCGCCTGATACCAGCGACTTGTTGGTTCAATTGATCCATCCACAGCCTTGGAGGGATCATAGGGCTGGGTGTAACCGCTGGATGTAGTTGGTTTGTTAAGCACTACATTTTCCCAACTGGCAGCATGGGCTTCATTCGTCCCTATAAGCAGGAACGCACCGCCGATCAACGGCATAAGTGGAACCAGCACACGGTAGGGGTTTAATTTATTGCGTGTGAAGTTATTGCCTTCGAGCACGCTATCACCTCTTCTTCGTTAAATAACACACTATTGAACGTATTCATATTATGGGCGGGACGGGTATAGCCCTTCGGTAGAAATGTAATAATCTACATTCGGCATCGGAGAAGCTCCGCGCAAGTCAGGCAATGCAAATGTACGCATTCCATCACCGCCAAAATTATTGCCGAGTAGACTGTATAATGCTGAATACTGAGCAATGGGCAACAGCTGGCCCTCGCATTTTAGCCAGCCCCTAGGAGCGAACGTGTACGGGTACATCGTAATTTCCCCCATATAAGGCTCGGACGATGCTTGAGCCTGTTTGGGACTGATCGCCGTTCCTCCTAACAAAATGACCGCCAGCAGACTCAATACGGCGGCTTTCTTCCAAAAATGATTCTTCATACCTACAACTCCTTTTAGATTCGAATAATGGACCACGAATTCAATAAATTTGTGACATTAGTCATAGAATGAATAGATATTATCATGGATTTCCACTTTTGCAATACAGTTCATCTATCAAATTCACCTTTTTATTCCTTTTATGAGTAAAGAAATTTGTTCCATCTGCCTCATCTTTCATGCATCTTTTTTCTAATCCAGGTAAATCTATATACAAATCGATGGAATTCAAGGAGGAATGGACGTGTGGAAGGCAATCATAAAATACATGCCCAATTGGACCGTGTGGATCGAGGCCTCATTTTTGTTCATTGTACCTTTGCTTATTTTCTTGGCGGTACAGCAAATTAAAGCACTGGATGGCCGGGAAAGCAGACGCAGGGAGCGGTTAAAGCTGCTGGAGGAACAGGATCGTTCGAAACATGCAGACCAGAATACCATTACAAATGAGAAGGAAGGGGAAGGCTTTACCGCAGACTATCAAGCCAATGTTGAAAAAATGAGACAAGCCGCCGTGGATATGGCGGACGTAAATGAACGTCCTATTTTTCTGGAAAATCTGGATGCTGCATGTACTCTTTTTTTTGTGGATGGCTTAACGGACAAGGTGGGTATGGATCAGAACATTTTAAAGCCACTGATGGATTGGGGGAGATCCGAGCAAAAGGATGAGGAGCTTCCACGAGGAGAAGCGCTTCGAGATATGATTATTCGCCAGGTCATGCTCGTGTCGGAGACGGAATGTACATACGATATACAGTTTGCTTTGCGAAAGGTGTTGTTTGGTTCAGTAATCCTCATCGTTGAAGGTATACGGGGTGCTTTTGTGTTGGGTACACCCAAGGGGAATAATCGAGGAGTTGAGGAGCCTATCTCAGAGTCGGTAGTGCGAGGGCCGAGAATTGGTTTTACGGAGACACTCAGCGATAATACGGCTATGCTCCGCAGACATGGGGAAAGTACGGAACTGGTGATGTCATCCTTTAAAGTCGGCAAAAGAGTGGAGAAGCAGCTAATGGTGGTATATTTCAGAGATATCGCTGATTCTGAGCTTGTAGATGAGGTGAAGCGGCGGGTTAAAACCATTGATATGGATGAGGTGCTGGAGTCGGGCTATGTAGAACAGCTTATAGAGGATAACTTTCTTAGCCCGTTTGTGCATATTCAGAATACAGAGAGACCAGATCGGGTCATGGCTGCATTGCTGGAGGGACGTGTGGCAATTCTGCTGGATGGCACGCCCTTTGCGCTCATTGTGCCCGTCACGTATGGGATGATGTTCCAGTCTCCTGAAGATTACTATGAACGATGGATACCGGGGTCACTGATTCGATTCCTTCGCTTCATGGCAACTTCGTTATCTTTGTTTACCCCGGCGCTTTATATTTCCTTTATTTCATTTCATCCCGGACTAATTCCGACCAAGCTGGTCATTTCCATTATTAGTGCAAGACAGGGTGTTCCCTTTTCCACGCTCATCGAAGCGCTGATTATGGAGATTTCCATTGAAATTTTGCGGGAAGCAGGAATTCGGCTGCCCAAACCCATTGGTCCGGCCATGGGGATTGTCGGCGGTCTGATTATTGGACAGGCAGCTGTCAATGCCGGGATTGTAAGTCCGATTCTGGTCATTGTGGTGGCGATTACAGCCATCTCCTCTTTTACTTCGCCTGTATACAGTGCCGGCATTTCCCTGCGTGTTCTCCGTTTTGCAGTCATGTTCGCGGCGGCCACCTTCGGGTTGTATGGGGTCATCATGTGTTTTCTGATGCTTAGTATTCATCTGACTAAATTGCAAAGCTTTGGCGTTCCATTCCTTAGTCTGATGGCTCCCCGTTCGTTGAAGGACTGGAAGGATTTCCTCCTGCGGGTACCGTTTCAGTTTATGAAAAACAGACCCATGCTATTAAAGCATAAAGACCCGAAGCGACGAGGATGAGTTCAATATAGGAGGGAACAGCATGGCTCGCGGAAAAAAAATGGATCGTATTACAACATTGCAAACGACGGCAATTGTCGTTAGCTTTATGCTGGCTGCCGGGTTGCTTACCCTGCCCAGAGTAGCGGTTGAAGTTGCAAAAACACCGGATGCGTGGATATCTGTCATTCTGGCAGGGGCTATAGCCTTTCTGCTCGGATGGATCATTATTAAACTGAGTCAACGATTTCCCGACAGTACATTTTACCAGTACGTTCAACAAATAACAGGCAAGGCCATTGGAAAAGGAATTGGCGCGCTGATCGTCATTTATTTTGTTTGTATTGCCGCATACGAAATCCGGTCTGTGGAGGAGGTAACGGCGTTTTTTCTACTTGAAGGAACCCCGGCATGGGCTATTTCAGCCCCTTTTATGTGGGCTTCCTTGTACTTATGTATGGGTGGTATAGGTGTATTGGGAAGAATATGCCAACTCATATTTCCGATTACGACAGCGATCTTTTTGTTGATCTGCTTGCTGGGACTCAATGTTTTTGAATTGAATAACTTGCGTCCTGTCCTATCGGAGGGTGTGATGCCAGTACTTAGAACAATTAAGACGACTGCCCTGACATTAACGGGAACTGAGTGCCTGCTTATCGTTCTTTGTCGTATGGAAAAACCGGAGAAGGCCCCCCAGGCCATCGGATTGGGGATTGGAATCGCGGTCAGTTTTTATACAGCCACCTTGATTCTGTGCATTGGAGCCTTCTCAGTGGAGGGAGTTGTAACCAGAACCTGGCCTTTCCTGGATTTGGCCCGCAGCTTTGAAGTGGAGTATCTTGTACTCGAAAGGTTTGAATCCCTATTATTGGCCATCTGGATTATGCAAATTTTCAACACTTTCAGTATCGGTTTATACTGCGCTTCGATCGGAGTTTCGCAGATTTTGAATGTCTCTTATGCCAAGGTTCTGTTTATCTTGCTCCCGTTCATTTACCTCCTGTCCCAAATACCCAGAAACCTCAATGAGTTGTTTTCTTTTGGAACGATTCTCGGGAATGCAGCTTTCCTTTTGTTTGCCCTGCTTCCGCTGCCACTGCTGCTTATTTCTCGCTGGAGGGGAGTTGGCTCATGAAGAGCATTCGATTGGGATTCCTCGGAATGGCATTCCTCCTGATATGTAGTACACTTTCAGGCTGCTGGAGCAGTTCTCCAGTGGAGGATTTGAACTTGGAGGCAGGTATTGCTATGGATGTAGCGGAGCCATCTTCGCAAGAAGAGCAAATCAAACAGAAAGGAGGAGATTATCCGAGAAAAGAGTTAATTACGGGAACCTTTCAATTTATTATTCCGGAGGGAGGCGGCGGTTCCGACAAAACTTCTTCACAAGCCAAAAAATTTTTTAGCATTAAAGAAACGGGGGATTCTGTTTTTGAAATGCTAAGAGAAATTTCATTACGGATCAATCGCCCTCCTATTGGATATCATTTGAAAACCGTTATTATCAGCTCCAGTCTGCTTCGCAAGATTCCGCTGTATGAGCTGCTTGACTTTTTTTTGGGCGATAATGACATCCGGCCGAGCGTTCAGCTGCTGATTAGTACGGATAAGGCGAGTGATGCGCTTCAGGAGAGCGTCCCGGGCCAAATCCCAGCTTATGTCTTAAAGGATATTTTTGCAAACCGCAAACGGAATGCACGGCTCGTCAAGCCCGTTGCATTGGCTAAAGTGATTGGACCGATGAGGGCCAAAAGCAGCTTTGTTCTACCTAATGTCATCACGGCGCAGAAGGAAATCAAGCTGGCAGGTGCGGGAGTTATCAAGGGAAAGACGCAAACATACGGTGGTTTTCTGAATGAATCCGAGGTGGAAGGTCTCATGTGGATTAGAGGAGAGTTGAGTGGGGGGATTCTAAAAGAGCTTGATCCGAAAACGCAAAAAAATATGGCATATGAGATCAAAACGGTAAAAAGCAGGATTAAGGCCATCGTACAGGGGGATGACATATCCTTTCGCGTAAGAATAACTTCAGAGGGACGGCTCTCGGAAAGCTATAGCCGGGATGAGAATTTAGGCAATAACCGGCTGCTTGGCCGACAAGAGAGTATTTTTCAGGAGAAAGTCAGCTCATTAGCAGAACAAACCGTAGCCAAAATGCATACATTGCAGGCAGATGTTGGAGGCTTCGGAGAAGCCCTGCGGATTCAGCATCCTCAAGTATGGCGCAAGGTCAAAGCAGATTGGGATACGACCTTTAGCACGATACCTGTACAGGTCAGTGCCGATATTCACATTGAGGAATACGGGGCTACTAGAATAAGGGCGGATTAATATTTAACAACAGCAGCCATTTCGCAGGCAGGGGACAACCCTGCTTTGCTGAAATGGCTTTTTTGTAACAGCTATTCTTCAAACAAGGCCAGTGTTTCTCTCAGCCATGTAATATAGCTTTCTTCCCGGTTAATGGCACGACTCAGCACCAAATAATGACCGAATTGACCAGAGCCGGGCACATGAAGGTTCTCGTCCAGCCGTTGGAGAGACTTTTTACTTTCGTACAAATATTCCAGTTTTTCTTCACGTTTGACTATCTGATCCTCGAACAAGCGCTTGCTTTCTTCCTTGGGGATGGCTGCTGAGAAATACAGCATGAGCATAAACTCATCCTTTTCGGTTTCCGGCAGCTCTTTGGGGCTTAGCAGCCATTCAGTCAGCTCCCGGGTTCCTTTGGCGGTAATGCAGTACAGCTTTTTTTCCAACTTGGCTCCTGTAATGGAGGTGCGATATTCAATAAGTCCCTCGTCAGTCAGCCTTTTGAGCTCGGGATAAATCTGACTGTGCTTGGCACTCCAAAATTGCCCGATTTCCTGCTTGAATTGGCTCGTAATATCGTAGCCGCTCATTTCCTCTTTGTGAACCAGACCCAGAATGGCATATTTTAATGTGCGTTTCAACGTAGTACTCCTCGCAATGGGTATTTGACAATAGTATATCACAGCGTTACAATTTTCATGTAACTAAAAACATGTTTATATTTACATGTTTGAATGAATTGTTTATTGTTTTGGTGTCTTGTTCAATTCACAAACTCATAATAAGGAAAGAAGGATGCAAGATGGACAAGTTTATCGGCAGTCACATGATTTACACCTATGAGAATGGTTGGGAGTACGAAATATATATTAAAAATGAGGATACGATTGATTATCGCATTCATAGCGGCATGGTCGGTGGACGCTGGGTACGTGATCAGAAGGTCAATCTGGTGAAGCTGGTAGAGAATGTGTATAAAGTATCGTGGACCGAACCGACAGGCACCGACGTTTCCTTGAACTTCATGCCTGAGGAAAAACGAATGCATGGTATTATTTTCTTCCCTAAATGGGTTCATGAGCATCCGGAAATCACGGTGCGCTACCAAAATGATTTTATTCCACTGATGGAAGAATCACGTGAAAAATATGAAACCTATCCGAAGTATGTGGTTCCTGAATTTGCAGATATTACCTTTATCGAAAATGCAGGTGTGAACAACGAAAAATTGATTTCCCAAGCACCTTATGCTGGAATGACAGACGACATTCGTGCAGGGAAGCTGCAAATGTAATCGAACATTGCTGATGAACATAAAAAAGCCTGGGCTGTGATGAACAGTCCAGACTTTTTTTGCGTTTATTGGAGAGTGAATTGATCATGAGGGATCACACGGTTGTGACATCCTGAACCGCTTCTTCTTCTTTCCAGATCACGTTCTCGCGATAGTTAGATCCCCAATCGTACATCGCTTTCAGTACCGGAATTAAGCTTTCTCCATGCTCCGTGAGCGAATATTCCACATGTGGAGGAACGACGGGATAGACTTTACGTAGAATGAGTTGATCTTCTTCCAGCTCGCGCAATTGGTTAGTCAGCATTTTTTGCGTAATATGGGGAATCAGCTTCTTCAGTTCACCGAACCGCTTGGTGCCTTCCATACCCAGATGCCACAAAATAATCAGTTTCCATTTGCCACCGATGACTGCGAGAGTCAATTCTTTATCACAATTAATCAGCTTCAAATCAATCCGGTCTTTTACAGTT
>NZ_JCAJRU010000055.1:0-22853 GCF_059447605.1 Paenibacillus sp. N119s
TTCTCTCTCCATTCATCTGATGGGAAAATGCTATGAAAATGTAGTGAAAATAGAAAATGACCAATCAAGTTGCTTCACTCCTGATTTATATTGTCGGGACGTGAGGCAGCTTTTTTTGTTTTTGGCTTATGTTTGTAGTCTCTTTATGTTACATTAGTATGAAAATAAAGAGCGGGGTGGAGCAGAGGACATGAAACCGGATTTGCGTACTGTGCTGAATCGTGAAATTATTATCGGAGACGGCGCTATGGGTACTTTTTTATACCAGCTAGGATTTCCAGTAAATACATCTTACGAAGAACTGAACATTACTTCGCCTGATGTCATATCAGACGTGCATGGTCAGTATTTAAATGCAGGAGCACGAGTGCTAGAGACGAATACGTTCTCTGCAAATGATTATAAGTTGGCCCGCTTTGGATTGGAATCCAAGGTAGAAGAGATTAATCGTGCTGGTGTGAGAATTGCCAAGGCTGCGGCCGGACCTGAACATTATGTAGTAGGTGCGGTGGGTTCCATCTGCGGAGGCAAACGTCTTAATATATCCAAGCTGGAGCTGTCAAGAAACTACGAGCAGCAGATTGATGCCCTTCTGTCCGAAGGGGTTGACGGCATTTTATGCGAAACGTTTTACTCACTAGACGAAATGCGCATTGCGCTTCACAGTGTACGTAAATACAGTGATATTCCGGTAATTTGTCAATTTGCGGTCGATCAGGTTGGTCGTACCCAAGATGGTTTCTTAATGGCAGAAGCCTTTTCGACCCTGCGCAATGAAGGGGCTGACATCCTCGGGTTTAACTGTCACTCCGGTCCGCAGGGAATTATGAGTGTAATGGAGCAGTTGGACGGTCCCTTGTCTATGCCGTTGTCCGTATATCCGAATGCGGGATTAGCAGATTATGTGGATGGTCACTATGTATATGGTGCATCACCTGAATATTTCGGAGAATGCGCCACATCCTTTGTAGATCTTGGCACGAGGCTGATAGGTGGCTGCTGCGGAACTACACCGGACCATATTGCTGCTATTTCCAAAGCATTAAATAATGTGCAACCGCCCCCGTTGGCTTCAATAGAAGCTCTGTCGACAGAGTCCATTCATGTGGTGGAGCAGACAGCAAATGAAGGGGGATGGGGAAATGGCAGACATGCCAGCGACCCCAACATTGTGGATCTAGTGAAGGAACGGCATACGGTCATTGTAGAGCTGGATCCTCCGCGAGATCTCGACATTACCCGGTTTATGCAAGGTGCGCATGTTTTGAAGAAAGCTGGGGCTGATGCACTTACACTTGCTGACAATTCGCTGGCAGTTACTCGTATGAGCAACATGGCGCTTGGGCATCTGGTTAGTATTGAAACAGGCTTGCGTCCTTTAATTCATATCGCATGTCGTGACCGTAATTTGATTGGTACTCAATCCCACATGATGGGTTTTGACGCACTGGGTATTGATCATGTACTGGCGGTTACTGGAGATCCAGCGCGGTTCGGTGATTTACCAGGTGCCAGTTCGGTGTATGACATGACATCTTTTGAAATCATACGCATGATCAAGCAACTAAATGATGGTGTCGCATTTTCCGGTAAGCCGCTGAAGCAGAAAGCTAATTTTGTGGTGGGTGCTGCTTTTAATCCGAATGTTAAGCACTTGGGTAAAGCTGTACAGCGGCTGGAGAAGAAAATTGCCTCCGGGGCCGATTATATTATGACTCAGCCCGTTTACGATCCCGAGCTGATTACAGCCATCGCACAAGAGACGCGGCATTTGGAGGTACCGATTTTTATCGGTATTATGCCGCTAGCTAGTGGCCGCAATGCAGAATACTTGCACAATGAAGTGCCCGGTATTCAGTTATCCGATGAGGTGCGTGCACGTATGTCGGGGCTGGAGGGCTCGGAAGGCCGAGCAATGGGTGTGTCCATTGCCAAGGAGTTGCTAGATACGGCCATGGAACATTTTAATGGGATCTATTTGATGACTCCTTTTATGTTCTATGAAATGACGGCTGAGCTGACTTCATATGTATGGCAAAAATCAGGCCGAGCACTGGCCCCCTTGTTTCGACTATAATAATCAATTACAATAGTATAATGGATGTGATGCCGATGTCATTGAGTATGACCGGATACGGTCAAGCTATTCTTCATTATGAGGGGTATAAAGTGCGCTTGGAATTGAAATCGGTCAATCACCGCTACTGCGAAGTGATGATGAGAATTCCACGCGAATGGACTCGTTATGAAGATAGCTTGAGAAGAACGGTTCAACAGCAGATTAAACGCGGTCGTATCGATGTATTCATCCACAGGGAACGTGATGAAGAACAGATACCCGCCGCACGGTTGAATGACACTGTGGTGCAGGCTTACCTGCGTGCAGCGGAGCAGCTGGCGGATCGTTATGGCGTGAAAGGAACACTAGGTATAAGTGATATCCTCACTTTGCCGGATGTTCTGGGTGAGCCTGGAGAGGCTCACAATGGAGACGAAGAGGGCTGGGAAGAGCAGCTACAGCGAGCTTTGAACGAGGCTTTGCAAGGCTTGCTGGAGATGAGAAGGCGAGAAGGCGGACATTTGGCACAGGATGTGGAATCCCGTATTTTACGTCTGGAATCCCTTCATCAGGAAATGACGGTGTTGGCTCCTCATGTTGTGAGCGACTACCGTAACAGGCTGAAGCACAGGCTTAAAGAGCTTCAGGACGGTTCATTTACGCTTGATGAACATAAGTTCGGAATGGAGATTGCGTTATTCGCAGATCGCAGCAATATTGATGAGGAGCTTACCCGGCTTCAAAGTCATTTTGGACAGTGCAAAAGGTTGCTGCTGTCGGACGAGCCGGCCGGTCGCAAATTAGATTTTTTAATCCAGGAAATGAACAGGGAAGTCAACACGATCGGCTCCAAGGCTAATCATCTCACATTGGTTAATTTGGTTGTCGAGATGAAAGCAGAGCTTGAAAAAATTCGTGAGCAGGCTGCAAATATTGAGTAGCTACCTGGTAGCGGCACGGCTGCAATAGTCAATGTATAGGGGGAAAGACCTGAATATGGCAATCAAATTGATCAATATTGGCTTCGGCAATATCGTGTCGGCCAACCGAATAATCTCCATCGTCAGTCCGGAGTCTGCTCCGATCAAGCGGATTATACAGGAAGCCAGGGACCGTCATATGTTAATTGATGCTACCTATGGCCGCCGGACACGGGCTGTTATTATTACAGATAGTGATCATGTAATCCTGTCTGCGGTGCAGCCGGAGACGGTCGCTCATCGCCTATCCACTAAAGATGATGACAATGACGAATAAAAATGGAGTGTACTATGGCTAAGGGATTATTATTTGTAATATCCGGACCTTCGGGTGTCGGTAAAGGGACGGTAGGCAATGCATTGCGCGAAAAGCTACCTGAGATAACGTATTCCGTATCTGCTACGACTCGGACACCTCGTTCGGGCGAACAGGATGGAGTGACCTACTTTTTCAAAACACGTGAAGAATTTTTAGGCATGATTGAACGGGATGAATTGCTGGAGTATGCAGAGTATGTAGGTAACTACTATGGCACTCCACGTGATTTTGTAGACCAGACGCTTGCCCAGGGCAAAGATATCTTTTTGGAAATAGAGGTTCAGGGTGCGCTTAAAGTTAAAGAAAAGTTTCCTGAAGGTATTTTCATATTCCTGCTTCCGCCTTCACTGGATGAATTAAAGGATAGAATTCGTGGACGTGGCACAGAAACTCAAGCTACCATTGATCATCGTATGTCGGTAGCTGTGGACGAAATGAATTTGTTGCGCCACTATGATTATGCGGTTGTCAATGATGAGATTGATTTCGCTTGTAAACGAATAGAATCCATTATTATCGCCGAACATTGTAAGGTTCGACCTTAAGCGAGGGCTTTACATATGTCAGGTGTATTTAAAAAGAAATAATACTGTATAAGCTGAGCTTGAAGGTGTACACTGGAGTTCAGCTTATACAGCTTAAAACTACATGAAGAGGTGTCTATTCGTGCTGTATCCTTCCATTGATGAAATGATGAAAAAAGTAGATAGTAAATATTCGCTGGTTGTAGCGGCATCACGCCGTGCTAGACAGTTGCGTGAGGGCGAAAAGACGAGTTTGAAAAGTCCTAAATCTCACAAACAGGTTGGGGTAGCTCTGGAAGAGATCTATGCAGATCATCTTTTACTTGAAAGCGGCGAAGAAGAATAAGAATTATAGACAATCATTATAGCCAGGCGCAATGCCAATTCCTTTGACAACCGCAAGGTTGTTATTTTTTTCGGTCAGGGGGAGTTAACGATGTTGAAGGGGAAAGTTATTATTCTTGGTATAACCGGCGGGATTGCTGCCTATAAAGGGGCGGCGCTGTGCAGTAAGTTGACGCAAAAGGGAGCAGATGTTCATGTGATTATGACGGCTTCTGCCAAGGAGTTTATTACCGAACTTACGCTGCAATCACTCTCTCGCAATCCGGTATACAGTGATACATTTGATGAAAGAGAGCCGTCCATCGTATCTCATATTCATCTGGCGGATGCGGCTGATTTGGTGCTGGTTGCTCCTGCAACGGCGAATATCATCGGAAAAATGGCGCATGGTCTTGCTGATGATATGCTATCCACAACATTGCTGGCTACGACAGCGCCTATTATGGTGGCTCCTGCGATGAACGTACATATGTATACTCATCCGGCTGTCATGCAAAATATGGAGACGCTCGTATCACGTGGTGTGAAGATGATTGAACCCGGGGAAGGATTACTGGCTTGCGGTTATGTTGGCAAAGGACGTTTGGAAGAGCCGGAAACTATTGTGGAGACGATCGAGCGCTTTTTTGATCAGCAAGCTCAGGAACCCGAAGCTACAATCAAGTCTGAACCACGGTGGTTTGGAAGCGAATCTACGGAGAACTCAGTATCTGAGCCACTTGTGAATAAGAACAAATTGGCGCTTTCAGGAAAAAAAGTCATTGTTACAGCTGGGGGCACGATTGAGCGAATTGATCCTGTCCGTTATATTACGAATGATTCATCGGGTAAAATGGGCTTTGCCATTGCAAAAGTGGCTCAGGAGATGGGTGCAGAGGTGCAATTGATTGCTGCCAATACCAGCGCGGAGCCACCTTCAGGTATTTCGCTTGAACGAGTGCAGTCAGCTGAAGACATGTACCAGGCCGTGTTAAAGCAATGGGAAACGAGTGATCTGGTCGTTATGGCTGCTGCCGTAGCAGACTATCGACCACGTGAGGTGGCACAGACCAAGATCAAGAAAAAGGATAGTGTGCTTACACTGGAGTTAGTAAAGAACGTCGACATTCTTGAAACACTCGGACGCAGCAAGAAACATCAATTCTTAATTGGTTTTGCAGCAGAAACGGGAAATTTAGAAACGTATGCAATAGATAAATTAGAACGTAAAAACTGTGATTTGCTTGCGGCTAACGATGTAACTGTAGAGGGTGCTGGTTTTGGTGTGGATACGAATGCTGTTCAAATATATGACCGAAGCGGGATGGTAGAGCAGATCCCTGTACAGTCAAAGGAAGAAGTTGCGCGTAAATTGCTTACTCTGGCCGCGGAACGCATGGGTGGGGTGCTGCATTAATGGAAACAGGCAATTTAGTTGCCAAGGTTATTGTCGATGTACCTGCCAAAGATACAGATCGTACCTTCGATTATCTGATACCGGATTCCATGAGGCCTTGGGTTGAGCCTGGTAGTCGGGTAGCTGTCCCTTTTGGCAAACGGACGGTGCAGGCTTTTGTCATCTCGGTAGTTCCAGCTGAGGAACCGCCAAAATACAGGATGAGGGCGATTCAGGAGCTGCTGGATTTAGTACCGCCCTTATCTCCAGATCTGGTCGAACTGGGCAAATGGATGAGCGAACGTTATGCTTGCAATCAAATTATGGCACTGCAAGTGATGATTCCTACCGCGCTTAAGGGCAAGGCGGAACGTTATATTTCAATTGCCGAACAGCATAAGTGGACGAACCCACAGCGGACTACATTGTCTAATCAGGAGGATGAGATCGAATGGGCTCTTCTGACCGACGATGGCATGAGTGACCCGGTGGAGCGCCAGATTGTTAGCTTTATTCAGAATAAGGAGCAAGTCCCGCTGCAGCAACTCAGTAGACGTTTTCCCGCGGAGGCAGAGGTTATTAAATCGCTGTTACGCCGCGGAGTGCTTCAAGAAAGCCAGATTATTAAAGACAAGCTTAGCAAAAAGACGATGAAAGCTGTTGATCTGGCTATCAGCATAGATGAGGCATCCATGGCGTTGGAGCAATTTTCTGCCAAGGCGCAGCGTCAGCGGGAGGTACTTGCTTTTTTACTGGAACGTAGCGAGTTTCTGCCTCTGCCGCTGAAGGAAGTAATGTCCTCGCTAGGTGTTTCAGCTGCCACGGTTAAGGCACTGGAAGATAAGGGCTATGTATTCCAGGAAGACGTTGAAGTCTTCCGCGATCCCTATCGGGGCAGACACTTCAAGCCTACAGATCCTCTCCCGCTTACGGCAGAGCAGCAGTCAGTGTATGAACGGATTGTTCGTCAGCTGGATATCCGTGAGCAAGGAGCTTATTTGCTGCATGGAGTCACAGGGAGCGGCAAGACGGAAATCTATCTGCAAACCATTCAGCGTTGTATCGAGCAGAATCGCCAGGCTATTGTGCTTGTACCTGAAATATCGTTAACCCCACAAATGGTTGAACGTTTCAAAGGCCGTTTTGGCGACCAGGTGGCCGTGATGCACAGCAGGTTGTCCGGAGGAGAACGGTACGATGAGTGGCGAAAAATACGCGAAGGTCGTGTGAAAGTCGCGATCGGCGCTCGTTCGGCAGTATTTGCTCCTTTTCGTGAGCTGGGGCTCATTATTATGGATGAGGAGCACGAAACGTCCTATAAACAGGAAGAGACCCCAAAATACCATGCGCGTGATGTAGCTATTCGCAGAGCACACCAGCATGGAGCTGTCGTTATTCTCGGTTCAGCTACACCATCATTGGAAAGCTATTATGCCGCTCGGTCCCAAAGCAATGACGAGTTTGCGCCGTTGCTGCTTGAAATGCCAACCCGCGCATTGGGGAACACGTTACCCGAAGTCCATATCATGGACATGCGTGAGGAACTGCGGGCTGGCAACCGCTCCATGTTTAGCCGCGCTTTGCATAATGGAATCGCAGAGCGATTAGAGCGTAAGGAGCAGACGGTATTACTGTTGAATCGACGTGGTCACTCCACGTTCGTCATGTGCCGGAGTTGTGGCTATGTAGCGGGGTGTCCGGATTGCGATATTTCGCTTACTTATCATCAGCGGTCGAACAATTTACGCTGCCATTATTGCGGTTATTCCGAGCAGGTTCCTCAGACTTGTCCGGAATGCGGAAGTGAGCATATTCGCTACTTCGGTACAGGCACTCAGCGAGTGGAAGAAGAGTTGGCTAAGCTATTTCCTGGTATACGAGTTGTCCGAATGGATGTCGATACAACAACTGAAAAAAATGCTCATGAAAAGCTGCTCAAGCAGTTTCGTGATAAAAAAGCAGATGTTCTGCTGGGTACTCAAATGGTAGCCAAGGGGCTAGACTTTCCCGATGTCACGCTGGTAGGTGTCATTACTGCGGATTCTGCTCTTAATTTACCGGACTTTCGGGCTGCGGAAAAGACATTCCAGCTTTTAACACAAGTAGCCGGGCGTGCTGGAAGGCATCAATTGCCGGGGGAAGTATTCGTACAATCCTACACTCCAGAGCATTACTCGGTGGTTCACGCCAGCCGTCATGATTATGCTTCTTTTGTGAGGGAAGAGTTGAAACACCGCCGCAATTTGCATTATCCGCCATATTGCCGACTTATTTTGGTGTCCTTCTCTCATGAACAGCTTCCTGTACTGGTTCGATTGGCTGAAAATTACTCAGCGACACTACAAGGACGAGCCAGACAACGGGGCTGGTTCGGGAATATGGACCGGCTTACATCGGATGTGCTGGACATTTTGGGGCCTGTAGCTTCGCCCATTTCAAGGATCAAGAATAGATACCGATTTCAATGTATGATAAAATGGCGTGGAAATATCGACGCCATTGGTTTGGCTCAGCAAGTAGCTGATGAAATGGCTGAATCTGCACAGGCACAAAAGTTGCTGATTAGTCTGGATGTTGATCCGCAAATGCTTATGTAGCGTATTAATACTAAAGTTACTAGCACGATTGATGCGGACAAGTCGTCCGTACATAGGATAATGTAGCAGTCGCGTTTGTGATGAATACAGTAAAGCCTAAATGAAGGAAAAAGAGGAAGGTGTTCTGTTGTCATGTCAATTAGAATTATAGTACTGGAACCGGATGATGTATTGCATAAAGTTGCAAAAGAAGTTACTAAAATTACGCCTAATGTGCAAAAGCTGCTGGACGATATGGCAGATACGATGTATGAAGCGGAAGGAGTAGGTCTTGCTGCTCCGCAGGTAGGTATTCTGAAGCGGCTCATCGTCGTAGATGCTGGAGATGAGCATGGCTTGATTAAAATGATCAATCCGGAAATTGTGGCCGAAGAAGGGGAGCAACTGGGACCTGAAGGCTGCCTGAGTATTCCGGGGTTGAACGGGGATGTACGTCGTGCCGAGAAGGTTACAGTCAAGGGACTGGATCGCGAGGGCAAGGCTATTACCGTAACAGCGACTGGGTTGCTTTCTCGTGCTTTTCAGCATGAAATCGACCATTTAAATGGAGTATTGTTCACGGATATTGCAGAAAAAGTATATGAGGTTGCTCTGGAACAACCAGGACCGAACCGTCAGACAGGGGAGTGAGGTTCGATGAGTCAAGATATTCGTATTATCTTTATGGGAACACCCGAATTTGCAGTGCCATCGCTGAACATGTTGCTGGACAACGGATATAACGTGGTCGGTGTAATTACTCAGCCAGATAAACCACAGGGACGAAAAAAAATATTGACGCCTACACCAGTCAAGGAAGCAGCTGAGAAGCGCGGACTGCCTGTGCTGCAACCGACCCGCCTGCGGCAGCCGGAAGCGGTGGCTCAGGTGGCGGAGTTACATCCCGACCTGATCGTAACCGCAGCTTATGGGCAAATTTTGCCTAAGTCTGTATTAGACCTGCCTCGTTTCGGCTGTTTGAATGTGCATGGTTCGCTACTTCCCCGTTATCGGGGAGGGGCACCGATCCAGCGCGCAATTATTAACGGCGAAACGGTGACAGGCGTGACGCTAATGTATATGGCGGAAGGGTTGGACACTGGCGACATGATATCGCGGGTTGAAGTTGCTATAGAGCCTGAGGATACGTCGGGCACCATTTTTGAGAAGCTAAGCGTAGCCGGAGCTAGACTTTTGCAGGACGAACTGCCCAAGTTGCTGGCAGGGCAATCAGACCGGACGCCGCAAAATGAGGACGAGGCGACCTATGCCCCGAACCTGACCCGTGATGATGAGCGCATTACTTGGAGTGATCATGCGCAGCAAATATACAACCGGATTCGCGGCCTGGTTCCTTTCTCCGGCGCGTTTACACTCTGGGAGAATAATGTTTTTAAAATATGGGCTGCGGAGCAGCCTTCCATAAATAATGAAGCAAGTGGCTCAAATACTCCAGCACCCGGTACAGTTCTTCAATTAACTGCTCGTGGTATTGAGGTGCAGACAGGTGAAGGCACCCTCTGGCTGACTCAGGTTCAACCGGCAGGCAAAAAGGTTATGGAAGCTGGCACCTTTGCACGCGGCGGACAGATGAAGCCTGGCATGGTGCTCGGGTGAGCGGGGGACACTCCCGTCAGGGAGACCAACGCAAGGGTGTAGGGGCCAGATCTGGCATGACTCGCAAACAGACGGCACGGGAAGTTGCACTTGATGTGTTGATCGGTGTAGAGCAAGAGGGCGCGTATAGCAATCTCGAGCTCAATCGTCGGCTTCAGCAGGCGGGCCTATCTGCAAGTGACGCTGGTTTGACGACAGAACTTGTATACGGTACAGTCGCACGCCGAAACACTCTGGATTATTTTCTGAATAAATTTGTCCAAAAAGGAACGGCCAAGCTTCAGCCATGGGTACGTTCATTGCTGCGGATGAGCGTATATCAGCTAGTGTATCTGGATCGGGTTCCGGACCATGCAGTGGTTAGCGAAGCAGTGACCATTGCCAAGCGGCGCGGACATCAGGGGATATCCGGTATGGTCAATGGCGTGCTTCGCAGCATGCTGCGTGAGCCGGACAAGCTGCGTATTCCTGACGGGTTGTCAGCAGAGGAACGGATTTCGTTGGAACATTCCCATCCGCAGTGGCTAGTTAAGCGCTGGATCAAGCAATACGGTGCAGAGACAGCTGAGGCTATATGTAGGGCTAATAACGAGCCCCCTGTGGTCAGCGTACGAGTGAATACGACGATGATCAGTCGTGACCAGCTGCTGGACGAGATGGTCGCAAAAGGGGTTGATGCTGTTCCATCATCTGTTAGCCCCTATGGGATTGTTGTTCGTAGCGGCGGAAATATGGCGCTTACCTCTTGGTATACGGATGGATTATTATCTATACAGGATGAAAGCTCCATGCTTGTTGCCGAAGCGGTCGCTCCTGAGCCCGGCATGACAGTGCTGGATTGCTGCGCGGCTCCAGGCGGCAAAACATCTCATATGGCTGAACTGATGAAGGATCGCGGCCGGATCGTTGCGAACGATCTGCATGCCCACAAGCATCAATTAATCCGTGAGCAAGCGAATCGGCTTGGTCTGGATGCCGTAGAGACGGTTACCGGCGATGCTTTGGATCTAAAAAAACGATATTCCCCCGCTTCTTTTGATCGTATTTTGTTGGATGCGCCGTGCTCTGGCTTTGGAGTGATTCGCCGTAAACCCGATCTGCGTTGGAGCAAAACTGCAGAGGATGTGCGCGACATTACTCAACTGCAGCATGAGTTGCTGGATAATGTGGCCGGACTGTTGAAGCCGGGTGGTATTCTGGTATACAGCACTTGCACGATTGAACCTGACGAAAATGAAGGGCAATTGGCTCGGTTTTTAAGCGAACATCCAGAGTATGAGTTGGCAAAGGATCATTCTTTTCCAGACATGAGTCACGAGAAGGACAATATGCGGAAAGGCTCGGTACAGCTGTTGCCGCAGGATTTCCATAGTGACGGATTTTATATCGCGCGTCTGCGCCGGGTAAAGTAGCTCGAAAGAGAATTTCAGGTAGCTGTCCACCAGTATTTCCACAATCCGCCGGATACCTCCGGCGGTTTTTTGCATGAAGACGAAAAATTTTTACCCCCTCGGGGATTTGTGCTAAAATAGGAAGAATGAAAAATACGATCTGCGATCAAACAGAACTTAACAAAGAAGGAACGGGTGCAAATATTGATGAAACCTTTTATATATGATTTAACACTGGAAGAGCTTCAGGACTGGGCCAAAAATAATGGCGAGCCTGCCTTTCGGGGAGGACAAATTTTTGACTGGCTGTATGTAAAGCGGGTCAATAACTTCAGTGAGATGACGAATTTGTCCAAGGCGCTGCGAGAGAAGCTGGAGGAGCAATTCAGTTTTGTGACACTGCACGAAATTACAAAGCTGGAATCGAAAGATGGTACTGTTAAATTTCTGTTTGGTTTACACGATGACCATGCGATTGAGACGGTTATCATGAGACACAATTACGGAAACAGTATTTGTGTAACGACTCAAGTGGGCTGCCGGATTGGCTGCACTTTTTGTGCCTCGACGCTGGGAGGTCTCAAACGAAACCTGACGGCTGGCGAAATTACGGCACAGGTGGTGCAGGCTCAGAAAATTTTGGATAAAACGAATGAACGAGTGAGCAGCATTGTGATTATGGGCTCAGGCGAGCCCTTTGAGAATTATGACGCGACGATGACATTTTTGCGGACAATGATTCATGAGAAGGGTCTGAATATTGGTCAACGTCATATTACGGTGTCAACCAGTGGCATTGTACCGAATATTTATAAATTTGCTGACGAGGATACACAGATTAATCTGGCCATATCCATTCATGCGCCTAATGATGCGCTTCGTTCGAAGCTGATGCCTGTCAATCGGCGTTATCCTTTTAAGGATGTTATGGATTCTCTTCGCTATTATCTTGCTAAGACAGGACGAAGAATTTCGTTTGAATATGCCTTGATCGGTGGGGTAAACGACCAGGCGGAACATGCTGAAGAGCTTGCGGATGTGTTGAAGGACATGCTGTGTCACGTCAATTTGATTCCAGTCAACCATGTGCCTGAGCGTAAATATGTACGCACATCGCGCAGCGATATTTTTAATTTTCAACGTATTCTTGCCGAAAAAGGCGTCAATGTGACGATCCGGCGTGAACAGGGTCACGATATTGCCGCTGCCTGCGGCCAGTTGCGTGCAAAGCATATGGAGTTGGGGTGAAACCATTTGATCAATACAGTTCATGTCAGCCATGTCGGACGCGTGCGTTCGGTAAATGAGGATTCTGCCTGGATCAGGCACTTGGAGCAAGGTTATATTCTGGGGATTGTTGCCGATGGTATGGGGGGGCATTTGGCCGGTGATACGGCCAGCCGCCTTGCGGTAGAGACACTTGCCGCTGATTTGGCGACGCTGGAGAGCGGATTATCCGCACATTCTTTGACGGCGGCGCTCAGCGACGCTATTTTGCATGCCAATGAAGTCATCTTCCAAACGGCTGCGAGCGATGAGCAGTATCATAACATGGGGACGACAGTTGTTGCTGTTTTGCTCAACAATGCATCTGGAATTATCGGACATATTGGTGACAGTCGCGCTTATGTTATATCCAAAGGGACGGTGCGTCAGCTTACAGAAGACCATACATTAGTTAATGAGTTGTTCAAGAACGGACAGATCAGTAAGGAAGAGCGGGAGAACCATCCCCGTCGCAATGTGTTGACACGGGCATTGGGCACTGATTCCGAGGTGAAGGTGGACATCGACACCGTTACGCTGGACAAAGGCGATGTGCTATTACTATGCAGCGACGGATTAAGCAATTTGGTAACAGAGGAACAGATCAGTAAGGTAGTAGGTGCCGCGGAAAATCCTTTGGAGGAACGTGCGGATCGTTTGCTGCATCTAGCGTTGCTTGCAGGTGGAGACGATAACATTACTGTGGCTTTGTTTGAATTGCCCGACAACACGGTTTCATTGAGTGAAAAGGGGTGTGAAGCATGATCGGGCACCTGCTTGGGGGAAGATACGAAATTATTGAGCGCATCGGCGGCGGTGGTATGGCGCTGGTGTATAAGGCTCAAGACATTTTGCTGAATCGCAACGTTGCGGTTAAGGTGTTGCGTCAGCAATTTGTTCATGATGAGGAATTTATTCGCCGGTTTCGGCGCGAAGCACAGTCAGCAGCTTCGCTTTCTCATTCGAATGTGGTCAGTATTTATGATGTCGGTCAAGAAGATGAAATCCATTATATTGTAATGGAGTGCGTCGAAGGCAAAAATTTGAATGAGATTATTAAAGAACGTGCACCATTGCAAGTGGATGAAGCAGTGCGGATTGCTTCCCAGATTTGTGATGCGCTGGAACATGCTCACCAAAACCAGATTATTCACCGGGACATTAAGCCACATAATATTTTAATTGGACGTAATGGACGGGTTAAGGTTACCGACTTTGGGATTGCTCGAGCTGTTACGTCAACGACAATTACACAGACAGGTTCTGTTGTGGGTTCTGTTCATTATTTTTCACCTGAGCATGCAAAGGGTGTCGTTACTGGCGAAAAATCGGACTTATATTCTTTAGGTATTGTCTTATATCAAATGCTGACAGCACAGCTGCCTTTTCTGGGAGAAAGCCCAATTAGTGTAGCACTTAAGCATTTACAAGAGGAATTCGAGGAACCACGTAAAATTAACCCGTTGATTCCGCAAAGTGTGGAAAATGTTATTTTAAAATCAATGCGAAAAAATCCGGAGGAACGTTACCAATCGGCAGACGAAATGCTAAGAGATTTGGAAACCTGTCTGCTACCCGGACGGCGTAATGAATCCAAGTTGGAGTTTGCACATTTGGATGATGAGGACCAAACGCGAGTGATCCCGGCAATTAAGCCTCAACAATTAGGGGTGTCTTCCAGTGGTGACGATGAGCCTGTCCAACCTCGGGAGTCTGAACAGCTTCCGGGCAAGCAATCGTCCAAGAAAAGTAGAAAAAAAGCGATCTTCTGGGTAACACTAGTGTTAGTGCTGCTTTTGTGCATGGGCGGCGTGGTGTATTATGTGCAAAGTGCACTTGTCGTGCCTGAGGTGAAAGTACCAAGTGTACTGACACAAACAGAAGACCAAGCGAAGCTCATTCTAAGTAAAGCAGGCCTCGTCATTGACGAGCCAATCCAGCATGAATATAAAGAGGGGATTGCACCGGGAGTTGTTTTTTATCAAAGCTACCCTGAAGGTTCCCAAGTCAAGGAAGGCACAGAGATTAGTCTGAAGGTCGGGATTGCCAAGCCGCTCACTCCGATGCCCGATGTCAAAGGACAAAGCTACGAGAATGCTGTCAAGCTACTGACTGCCCAACAAATTAAGGAAACGCAGATTCAGCAAAATGGGCAGTTCAGTGATCAACCCGAAGGGACCGTCCTTAGCCAAACACCCGCTGCCAATGAACCATTTGATAAGGATTCGGTTCAGGTAGTGCTCACAGTCAGCAAAGGTGCTGCCACTGTTAAAATGCCGAATCTGGTGGGGATGACGCAGAGCCAAGCGGAAAATGAGGTTAAAAAAGCAGGGCTTAAGGTTGGTTCGATCAAAGAGGAATCTAGCTATGAGCAGGAAAAAGGAAAAGTAACCAAGCAATGGCCGTCAGAGGCAGGCAGTGAATTGCCCCCAAATACGGAAATTACATTTTACGTAAGTACTGGTTACCCGCCAGAGGCGATTACGTTAGCGTTTAATGTACCTGTGGCGCCGAAGGAAGAGGGCAAGAACAGTAAAATTCGTATCACTTATACAGATGCACGTGGAGAAAATCAGGAATGGGGAAGCCGTACGATTAATACGACACAGGTGTTTACTATCAACCTGCTGATGGCTCCGAATAAAGATAGTGTCGTCTCCGTATATAGAGATGGTAAGTTTGTTGATACGTATCCTGTTTCTTATATTGATGCCAAAAATGGAACGGTGACGATGCCTCAAATCGCTCCACCCGCGGGAACAACACCGGCCGATACATCTGGTGGTACTTCCTCGCAGAATGGAAATGGAAATGGAAACGGCGAGGAAGGAAACAACGGGGAATCTTCTAATGATAGTGGTAATGGTGGAGGCGACTCTAATAACCAGGAGGGCACTGAAGGCAATGGTGACCCTTCTGCCTTCGCCCCAGGAACGGATGGAGCTGCGCGCAGTGAGTTGGCGGTTAGCAAAAAAAACACCCCAGGTCATGGCCCCCACAAAAAGAAAGACAAAGTGATCGAGGCTGTGCAGCATCAGTAAACTTACGAGAGAAAGAAGCTTAACCTGTTCCACACAATGAAACTTGAACTTTATGAAGGAGGACATCTTACACATGCCTGAAGGTCTGATCGTCAAGGCGCTCAGCGGATATTATTATGTCTCCAGCCTGGATCAGGATGGGCGTCCGGTATCCGGCGAAGCTACGGTACAATGCAGAGCACGCGGTCTGTTCAAGAAAAAAGAGATTACACCTCTTGTCGGTGATCGGGTCGTTTATGAACTGACTGAAAACGGAGAAGGTATGGTCAAGGAGATTAGAAAGCGTACGACGGAGCTGATTCGCCCTCCGGTTGCTAATACCACGCTGGCCGTGCTGCTGTTTTCCCTGCGTGAGCCGGATTTAAACCTGCCCTTACTGGACAAATTTTTAGTCCATATTGAGCACGCCGGGCTGGATACAATTATCTGTCTGACCAAGCGCGATCTGTATGAAGGCGATCCTTCAGAAGATGATACGGTGCTGATGGTTCAGGAAATGTATCGGAAGATCGGTTACGAGGTGCTGGTAACTAGTGCCCGTACCGGAGAGGGGACGGCTGAGCTTAAGAAACTGTTGGCCGGTCAAATCAGCGTGTTTTCCGGTCAGTCAGGTGTAGGAAAGTCCTCCATGCTTAATGCTTTGGAGCCCGGGTTAACGCTAGAGACGAGCGCCATAAGCAATAAGCTGGGACGAGGAAGACATACAACTCGCCATGTGGAGCTGATTCCTCTAGACAACGGTGGGTTTGTAGCGGATACACCAGGGTTTAGCCAACTGGATTTTTTGGAGCTGGGTGTCGAAGAGTTATCTCCTTGTTTTCGAGAATTCCAACAGTATGCGGAAGGCTGCAAATTTCGAGGTTGCACGCATATTCACGAACCTGGCTGTAAAGTAAGAGAGGCTCTGGAAGAAGGACATATTTCACAGGGAAGATATGACAGTTATCTGCAATTTTATCAGGAATTAAAAGAAAAAAAGCGGAGGTATTGAGCATATGTTAAAAATAGCACCGTCGATTTTATCCGCTGATTTTGCTAGTTTGGGCAGTGAAGTAGCGGAAGCTCAGGCAGCGGGAGCAGATTGGATTCATGTGGATGTTATGGATGGTCATTTTGTACCCAACATTACACTGGGTCCCCCTATCGTTCAGGCTATTCGGCCGCATACGAATCTCCCATTGGACGTTCACCTTATGATTGAGCACCCTGAACGTTATATTGGCGATTTCATAAAAGCAGGAGCCGATATCATCACGGTTCATGCTGAGGCCTGTGTTCATTTGCATGGTGTCATTCACTTGATCAAACAGCAAGGAGCGTTGGCGGGAGTGGCTCTCAATCCGGGAACATCACCATACGTGATCAAGGAAGTACTGCCTAATGTGGATATGATTCTAGTGATGACGGTTAATCCTGGTTTTGGCGGTCAGTCCTTCATTCCAGAAACGTTGAATAAAATCAGACAAATCCGTGCTTGGTTGAACGAATTGGGTCGTCCAGACGTACATATCGAGGTGGACGGAGGTATTGCGGAGGAGACGGCACCAGCCGTATTTGAAGCGGGTGCCAACGTATTGGTGGCAGGTAGTGCGGTATACGGCAAAGCAGACCGCGCAGCGGCTATTACGACTATTCGGAATAGTGTTGCTCATTTGTCCCAGTGAAGCTAACTGAAGCACTATGGATGACCTTAGCGAGTATACTGACGGGGCTGACCCTCAGTTGTTTCTCGCTAGTAAAGGCGCCTTGGAATGCTATTCTTTCACTTTTGGCAGTTCTTATTGTCATGTTTTATTTTCGTAAAAATGAACGGCGTGGTTTGCGTATTGGTTTTGTAGTGTTCAGTGTGCTTTATTATATTCTGTTTATTTTCATACTCTCAACATATCTCTATGTACGCGGACTTGTCTGATGGTATAGCCTGGGATGGTTGTGCATAAATATGGTTACATGAGCGGGATTCTCATGTAGCCTTTTTTTGTGGGGCAACAACCCTTGATAGGTTGCATAAACTACAGAGAACGGATGCAGGAGGATGATGGGGAGGGTGAGGCATGAAGTTTTACACAATCAAGCTGCCAAAATTTCTGGGTGGATTCGTCAAAGCCATTTTGAATACATTCCAGAAGAACTGAAATCAATGTAACGCTAACACAGAATGTAGGATGAAGGCCAAAGGTACACAGAAGGCATGCTTCCCGGGCATAGCAGAATAATAGCTCGGCAGTAAACGACAGGAACGCACGGGAAGGTGCCTGACAATTTATCCTCCTGAATCAGTGGGATATTATTCGAGCAACCAAAAAAGCACCCGTTTAAAACGAGGTGCCTTTTGTTTATAACGATATTTTTTTACGACTACACGCGAGTCACTTTACCGGCTTTCAATGCACGAGTGCTGACATAAACGCGTTTCGGTTTACCGTTAACGAGAATGCGAACTTTTTGTACGTTGACGCCCCAAGTACGGCGATTACGGTTGTTAGCGTGAGATACGTGGTTACCGCTGCCAGGCTTTTTGCCTGTTACAGAACATTTACGAGACATGATTCCACCTCCTATTCTGAAAATAACCAAACTCCATATGGAATGGGTCGCTCTTCAGGCCGACTGGGTCAGCCGGACTTTATAAGTCACTAACCTGAACAAAACAATACTTAAATATAATATCATAGTCAAAAAAGCTCCGTCAACTGATTCAAAAACTTTATTTATTTCTCTTTCGCATTATAGTACAATATGGGATAGCTATTGCTGCGACTATTTTGTTTTTTAATGAAATGTGAATTTTTATTCCAGTCATGCCGGGCAGTTCAGAGGCGGGACCATAATCATCATTCCGGCCAATGATTTTTTGTTGGGCAGTTGACTGGTTTTTCATATTATATGAGCTGTGGAAAGAAACCAGGGGATGGTGCGGAAGCTTGCTGAAAGGGTGACATTCGTATTCGTCGTCTGGCTTTAGTATAATTCAATTGAACCTTGAACAAGGTGTTGTGAAAATGGATTGCAAAACAATTGTATTAAGCTAGGAAGGGGAATTCTCTTGAGTAATCGTTCTTTGAATGGAACAGACTTTACCGCGATGGTTTTAGCCGGGGCGGAACAATTACAGCAGCATGCGGAACATGTCAATTCGCTAAATGTATTCCCGGTGCCAGACGGTGATACGGGAACGAATATGAATCTGACGATGCGCGCGGGCGTAACGGAATTAAAGAGGGGAGATTCTTCCTCTATCGGTGTCATGTCCGGCATATTATCCAAAGGCTTGCTGATGGGGGCCCGCGGCAATTCAGGGGTTATCCTGTCTCAGTTGTTCCGTGGCTTCAGCCGTTACGCTGCCCCATACGAGGAATTGAATACCCTTCAGTTCGCATCGGCATTGCAGAGCGGGGTGGATGCGGCCTACAAGGCGGTGGTTAAGCCGGTGGAGGGTACAATTCTTACCGTGGCGAAGGAAGCGGCCAGACATGCTGTGTTTTTCTCGCGCCGGACGAACGACATCACAGAACTGATGGAAGAAGTGCTTGCCAAAGCAAAGCAAACGCTTGCCATGACACAGGACATGCTCCCTGTACTGAAGCAAGTAGGAGTTGTAGACTCGGGTGGGCAAGGGCTTGTGTATATTTATGAAGGGTTTATGCAGCATCTGGGAAGCGGATTGGTAACCGCTCCAACTTCTAAAGGCAATAATGTACGTCCTACTTTTACTCCTTATGTGTCGGAGAGACCTACTGATGCGCCGGTTGCTCCTTCTCCAGATGCGCCTATTTCTGCGCAGGCGAAGCTCGAAACGGATAATATTGAGTTTTTGTATGATATGGAGTTTTTTATTAATCGACAATTGGGCGAAGCGCAAGGTACGAATTTTGATGAGGAAGTTTTCCGGAAAGCGTTGTCAGTAGATGGTGATTCGATTATCGTTATTTCGGACGATGATGTCATCAAGGTACATGTGCATTCTAAGGCTCCGGGTGAAGTATTGAATCTTGCGCTGCGCTACGGAGAAATTACTCAGATTCGAATTTTGAATATGCGTGAACAGCATCGTGATTTGTTGTCTGCGGGCATGGATGGTGCTCCTGAGCCTGAGTGGTTTGCTGAAATACCAGCAGAGCCTGCACGTGAGGATGAGCCTTCTGAGCCTCCAGCTCATGAACTGGCCCCCTTTGGCTTTATAGCTGTGGCTCCTGGTGAAGGGATTGCTGATATTTTCAGAAGCTTGGGTGTTGATGTTGTCCTTTCTGGTGGTCAGACCATGAATCCAAGCACAGAGGACTTCGTTAATGCGGCCCGCTCGATTGCGGCTCAACATATTTTTATTCTGCCTAATAATTCCAATATAATCTTGGCGGCTGAACAAGCGCGTGAATTGCTAGAAGTGGAACGTTTGGTGTCGGTGATTCCGAGCAAAACAATCCCACAAGGCATTGCAGCTGCATTTGCCTTCCAAGAGGAAGAAGCCTTTGAGGTCAATCAAGATAATATGCGGGATGCGGTCACCCGTGTGAAGTCTGGACAAGTGACCTATGCGGTACGGGATACGACACTTGATGAGCTGCATATTACGGCTGGGCACTATATTGGTATTCAGGATTCTAAAATTGTGGCGACCGAGGAGCAATTAATGGCAACTGCTCGTCTTTTGCTGGCGAAAATGTTGGTGAACGGCGATGAAATTGTTACGATTCTTACAGGATCGGACGCAAAACAAGAAGAGACAGACCAGCTTGTTGTGTGGCTTGAAGAAAATTATTCGGATGTTGAAGTGGAAGTCCACGAAGGTGGTCAGCCGATTTATCCTTATCTGTTCTCCGTGGAAACCTGATGAGGTGTAGTGCAGCCATAGAAGCCCACTACAAAAGGAGGACTGACCGATGAGCAGTACTATCATTTTGACGGACAGCACAGCTGATATTCCACAGGAATTAGTAGACCGTCTCGGTATAGTTGTCGTACCGCTGACGGTGATGTTCGGCAGCACAGCTTATCTGGACGGCATTGAGATGTCAGCTGCGCAGTTTTACAGTGAGTTGGTACGGGCTGATGAGCTGCCTACGACGTCACAGCCATCACCCGCCCGCTTTTTGGAGACGTATAGGACGTTGTTGGAGCAATATCCCGAGA
Organism: Paenibacillus sp. N119s; assembly: GCF_059447605.1. Classification (NCBI taxonomy): domain Bacteria; kingdom Bacillati; phylum Bacillota; class Bacilli; order Caryophanales; family Paenibacillaceae; genus Paenibacillus; species Paenibacillus sp. N119s. Next base: position 20,624 of record NZ_JCAJRU010000055.1, read on the forward strand.
GCCAGATTGTCTCTATCCATTTATCTTCGGGTGTGAGCGGAACGTATCAATCCGCCCTGCTGGGCAAGTCCATGTTGGAGAAACATGAAGATAGAGTGACCGTTGTGGATTCCAAGTCGGCCTCATATGGATATGGTATGCTCGTGGTTTATGCCGCAGAGCTGGCGGCTGCCGGGCAATCTCCAGCTGATATTGTTCAGGCTGTTAAACGTCTCGGGGAACGCCGTTGTTTGTATTTCCTGGTGGATACACTGGAATACTTGCAAAAAGGTGGACGAATTGGCAAGGCAGCGGCTATGGTTGGTACGTTGCTTAACATTAAGCCGATTCTTTCAATTGACAAAGAAGGCATTATTTATTCGGCTGATAAGGCGAGAGGGAATAAAAAAGCGACAGCGCGAATTATTGAACTACTGGAGCGCGATTTAAAAGGCCAAAAAATTAATATTGCTGTGGGTCATACAGCAGATCGCTCGACGGCAGAAGCGTTCGTCGCTCAGCTGGCAGAGCATTTTGAACTGGGAGATCAAATATATACTGAACTTGGTGCCGTGATCGGAACTCATGTGGGACCAGGAACGATTGGTATTTTTGCATGGCCGGCTGGAGATGAGAGATAATATGCTGCAATTGGATCAAATACCTTTAAAACAAATACACGGCGTGAGTGCTCTCAAAGAAGGAGAGCTTCACGCTTTTGGCATTTCTAATGTGCAAGACATGCTGGAATACTATCCGTTTCGGTATGAAGATTACCGACTGCGCTCGCTAAGCGAAGTGAAGGACGGAGATAAGGTTACAGTACAGGCAAAAATCATGGGCATTCCGGTGCTTCAACGTTATGGGCGCAAATCAAGGTTGACTTGTAAATTGATGGCTGAGGACTGGATGTTTACTGCAACATGGTTTAATCGGCATTTTCTAAAAGATCAGCTAACATCAGGCCGTGAAATTGTGGTGACGGGGAAATGGGATCTTAAGCGAATGCAGATGACTGTTGCAGACTCTGAGTTTCCTGATAAAGGAGTGGCCCGTTCGGGAACACTTCAACCCGTATACTCTATAGGGGGCAAGATTACGCAGAGCTGGATGCGAAAAACAATGAATCAGACGCTCCAGCAGTTTGGTCAAATGATTCCCGAGATATTGCCGGATCAGCTGGTACGAAAGTATAGTATGATGCCGCGCAAGCAGGCGATTGCAGGCATACACCAACCTCAGGACAATCGAGAGGGACAAGAGGCACGGGGACGGATGGTGTATGAGGAACTATTTTTATTTCAGTTGAAAATGCAGGCATTCCGGGCGTTAAATCGCGGTCGAGCGGACGGGGTGGTGCATACGGTGGATAACGCCACGATTCGTGAATTTGTGAGGGCTTTGCCCTTTGAATTAACGGATGCACAAAAGAAGGTTGAGCTTGAAATACTCCATGATCTACGCTCGCCTTATTGCATGAACCGTCTGCTCCAAGGGGATGTGGGATCGGGGAAAACAGTGGTTGCTGCCATCGGTTTATTTGCAACAGTACGTTCCGGTTTTCAGGGAGCACTGATGGTGCCAACCGAAATTTTGGCCGAGCAGCATATGCGGTCGCTTCAAAAGCTGTTTGAACCCTTTGGAATCAGCGTGGGCTTACTGACAGGAAGTACAACGGGGAAGAAGCGTAAGGAGTTGCTTGCCGCTCTTCAGATGGGTCTGCTGGACATTGTAGTGGGCACGCATGCCCTTATTCAGGAGGATGTGTATTTCCGCCAGCTTGGTCTAGTTGTAACGGATGAACAGCATAGATTCGGGGTAAATCAGCGTAGTGTATTGCGCCGCAAGGGTTACAATCCGGATGTACTGACCATGACAGCCACACCGATCCCGCGTACGCTGGCGATTACTGCTTTTGGTGATATGGATGTTTCTACGATATCAGAGCGTCCCAAAGGACGTATTCCGATTTCTACGTATTGGGTGAAGCACGAACTGATGGATCGAGTGCTCGGTTTTATTTCCCGAGAGGTAGATCAGGGACGGCAGGCTTATCTGATTTGTCCGTTGATTGAAGAGTCGGAGAAGCTGGATGTACAGAATGCCATCGATCTGCATATTCAAATGCAGCAGGCCTTTCCACATTATCGTGTTGGGCTACTGCATGGGCGAATGACTCCTGCAGAAAAGGAAGAAGTTATGCGTTCTTTCTATGCAAACGAGGTTCAGTTACTCGTTTCAACCACGGTTG
>NZ_JCAJRU010000056.1:0-22774 GCF_059447605.1 Paenibacillus sp. N119s
GAAACATGGAGAAGCGTTAGTCCAAGTTGAATATTGTGGGGTTTGCCACACAGATTTACACGTGAAAAATGCAGATTTCGGTGATGTTACAGGCAGAGTACTGGGACATGAAGGTATTGGTAAAGTCATTGAATTAGGCGAAGGAGTAACCAGTCTTAAAATTGGCGATCGCGTAAGTATTGCCTGGATGTTCGAAAGCTGCGGTCACTGCGAATACTGTTTGACAGGACGGGAAACTTTGTGTCGTGAAGTTAAAAATGCTGGATACACAGTAGATGGTGCAATGGCAGAACAATGTATTGTTACAGCTGACTATGCGGTCAAAGTACCAGACAATCTTGATCCTGCCGCTGCAAGCAGCGTAACTTGCGCAGGAGTTACAACATATAAAGCTGTTAAAGTAAGTGATATCAGACCAGGCCAATGGATCGGTATCTTCGGTATTGGCGGCTTGGGTAACCTGGCTGTACAATACGCCAAAAATGTATTCAATGCTAAAGTTGTAGCCTTTGATATCAGTGATGAAAAACTCGAACTGGCCAAGAAAATTGGTGCTGACTATGTTGTTAACAGCATGAAGGAAGATCCAGTCGCCCGAGCTAAGGAATTAACGAACGGTGCTGGGCTGGATGCAACCGTGGTTACTGCTGTTGCCAAAACACCTTTCAATCAAGCGATTGACGTTGTGAAAGCTGGCGCACGTGTCGTAGCTGTAGGTCTTCCAACCGATAAGATGGATCTGGACATTCCACGTCTGGTTCTGGACGGTATTCAAGTAATCGGTTCCTTGGTCGGTACTCGTGAAGACCTTAAAGAAGCGTTCCAGTTCGCTGCAGAAGGTAAAGTTGTTCCTCTTGTACAAAAGCGTCCAATCGAAGATATTAATGAAATCTTCGAAGAGATGGAGAATGGAAAAATCCAAGGACGTATGGTCATCGATTTCACAAAATAAAAATGATGTCCCATTCGTAACTCTGGGAAATCCAAGAGAGAAAGCGCCTGCCGATCCACTGCAGACGCTTTTTTGCATTACAGCTTATTCAGAATATTATCCTCCAGAACCGCCGATTTATCCCCGTATTCTTTAATGATATGTTTTTCTCCCCAGGCACACAGAGAATCCAGAATGCCTTTCAAACTACATCCATATTCACTAAGCTCGTACTCCACTTTGGGTGGAACCTGATTATAGCTAATCCGATTGACAATGCCGTCCTCCTCTAATTCACGCAGCTGCTGAGTCAGCATTTTTTGTGTTATAGAAGGCATCATTCGCTTTAATTCACTTGTCCGCATCTTACCGTGGGTCAAGTGACACAGAATCACACATTTCCATTTTCCTCCGATCACCTCTAATGTTGCCTCAACAGAAATATTGTATTTTTTCTTTCCCAACGCCGATCCCTCCGTGTATGTCGCCTCTAGGGTACTTTTTGGTACCTATATCACTAAAAAGTACGTACTGTTCATAATGAATTGAATACCTCATAATAACATCTGCTGGTCCAAGATTACTATAGATAGGAGTGAAAAACATGTCGCCAGAATCCAAACGAAGTATTTGGCCTTTACTGGCTTTAGCCGTAAGCGCCTTTGCCATTGGGACAACTGAGTTCATCAGCGTAGGACTGCTTCCCCTGATCGCTGAAGACTTGCACATATCCGTAACGATGTCCGCATTAACTGTAACGCTGTATGCGTTGGGGGTTACTATCGGGGCGCCTGTGTTGACCTCATTAACATCGAGTGTTCCTCGTAAAACGCTGCTGCTGTGGATCATGATTGTGTTTATAGCAGGCAACAGCCTTGCCGCGGTCTCTAGCGGAATTACCCTGCTGCTGATTGCACGTATCATCTCGGCGTTCTCCCATGGAGTGTTCATGTCCATCGGGTCCACTATCGCAGCCGATCTTGTTCCCGATGATCGGCGGGCGAGTGCAATTTCGATTATGTTCTCCGGTTTGACCGTAGCCACCGTCACAGGGGTGCCGTTGGGCACCTACGTTGGGCAGCAATGGGGTTGGCGGGTTGCATTTATGGCGATTGTGGTGGTCGGTGTTGTGGCACTCATCGCCAATCTGATCCTGCTGCCCTCTACACTGCGAAAAGGAAACAAGACCCCATGGGGTGAGCAGGTCAAACTGGTTACGAATGGTCGCTTGCTACTTGCATTTATCATTACTGCCTTGGGATACGGAGGCACGTTCGTCGTGTTTACTTATTTATCTCCATTACTTCACGACATAACCGGTTTTGGACAAAATACAGTAACGTTCATTCTCTTATTGTATGGAATTGCCATTGCTATCGGGAATGTGATCGGTGGAAAAGCTGCAAATCGCAGGCCGCTTTCAGCTTTATTTTATATGTTTCTCATTCAAGCTGTGATCCTGTTCTTGCTGTGGTTTACCGTACCATTCAAAACGGCAGGGCTAATGACAATTTTCTTTATGGGCTTGCTTGCATTTATGAATGTGCCGGGTCTACAGGTATATGTAGTTATGCTAGCCGAACGTTTTGCACCCAAAGCGGTCGATGTCGCCTCTGCTGTTAATATTGCGGCCTTCAACGCAGGGATCGCAATCGGAGCATATGTGGGAGGCATTGTGACGGATTCACTAGGTCTCATGCATACAACTTGGGTCGGTGGGGTAATGGTTTTGGTGGCGGTTCTACTGACAGCCTGGAGTCGTATGCTTGAAAAAAGGGATACAACCGCCTTGGTAGGCTAAAACTTTTAAAAAACAGAGAGGAAGATACAAAATGATACAAAACCTACAGAGCACTACAACATTGCACAACGGAGTCCACATGCCTTGGTTTGGCATCGGGGTATTTAAAGTGGAAGAAGGCTCAGAGCTGGTCAATGCTGTAAAGGCTGCTGTAAAGCATGGCTACCGTAGTATAGATACAGCGGCAATCTATGCAAATGAAAACAGCGTGGGACAGGCTATTCAGGAGGCTCTGTCGGAGAATAATCTGTCCAGAGAAGATCTGTTCGTCACGTCCAAAGTGTGGAATGCAGATTTAGGCTATGAAGAGACCCGAGCGGCTTATGAAGCAAGCCTGAACAAACTGGGACTGGACTATCTCGATCTTTACCTGATTCATTGGCCGGTTCAAGGGAAGTACAAAGAAGCCTGGAGAGCCTTGGAGTCCTTGTACAAAGAAGGACGAATTAAGGCCATCGGAGTCAGCAACTTCCAAATTCATCATTTGGAAGATCTCATGAAGGATGCAGAAATCAAGCCAATGGTCAATCAGGTGGAATTCCACCCGCAATTAACCCAAGCCGAGCTGCTGCAATTCTGTCAAAAGAACAACATCCAAATGGAAGCCTGGTCCCCGCTTATGCAAGGCCAGCTGCTGGATCATCCGGTACTGCAAGAGATCGCACACAAGCACGGAAAAACGGTAGCTCAAGTGATTTTACGCTGGGATATACAGCAGGGAGTCGTGACGATTCCCAAGTCCACCAAGGCGCATCGAATCATCGAAAATGCCGATATTTTTGACTTTGAATTGACGCGTGAGGATATGGATCGAATTCAGGCGTTAAATGCCAATCTGCGTGTAGGTCCAGATCCGGACAACTTTGATTTTTAAATTCAGCCCATTCTATAACGCCGTTTCTTTCTTCATGGAAGGGACGGCTTTTTGTTATATGAGGAATCTGGAGCTACAGCAATCCAATCCCGCCATATGGTATTATAGAATTATATGAAATGAGAAGTTTTAGACGCCTATGAAAATGAAAATCTCCGGGGGACCTCATGAATAAGACGATTTCAGATATAGCCCAAATGGCTGGTGTATCCAAGAGCACGGTATCCCGTTTTTTGAACGGTGGATCCGTCAGCCTGGACACAAAGCGTAAAATTGAAAAGGTGGTTAAAGCCACGGGATATGTGCCAAACACCTTTGCCCAGAGTCTAAAAGCAAAACGAACCAACATTATCGGAACGGTCGTGCCACGACTGGATTCTTTTGCGACATCCCATACGTTAATGGGGATTGATGAGGAGCTGCGTTCCCAGCATTACCAGATGCTGATCTCGAATACAAGTCAGGATGTAAAACGTGAAATCGAGGCGATCTATGAATTCGCACGGCAAAAAATTTCAGGCATAATTCTGCTGGCTGCTCAAATTACAGACGACCATCTGACCGCAATTCAAGACATCAGTATTCCGGTATTGCTGGTAGGTCAACAGCATGAGCAGATCCATAGCCTTATCCATGATGATTATCGTGCCGGATACGATATCGGTGCATATGTCCTGTCGCAGGGCCACCGTGAAATTGCCTATGTCGGGGTTACTGAAAGAGATGTTGCTGTCGGTGTACAGCGCAAAGAGGGCTTTAGGCAGGCTGTACGCAATGCATTGCCTGCTGGATGTTATACGGACGAGGAAATGCGAGCCGCCGGGTATGATATACGGTACTATGAAACCGGGTTTAAAATGTCCGATGCACGGATTGCCGCATCTGCCATCTTGGACCAATTCAAGCCATCGTTAATGGTGTGTGCTACAGATAATATCGCGCTTGGGGTAATCAATGCGGCTTATTCCAAAGGAATTACCGTCCCGTCGGACTTGTCGGTAACTGGCTTTGGGGGATACGATATCACAGAGGTCATTCACCCTGCGCTAACAACTGTTCAATATCCGTATATGGAGGCTGGACGTGTAGCAGCACAAAATATTGTACGGCTGGTAGAACATAAGACGGTAGAGCCAGTGACGGTCATGGATTATTCCCTTATTGAAAGAGAAAGCGTTGACAAACGCTGAACAGGTGGATTATAATTTCTTCGAAACCGGTTCCATTGCACTTTTGCACAATTGGAATCGGTTGCAAATCCATGGATGAGTATTTTTTTTAATCGTATGGGAACCGGTTCCGGTCCAATATTTTTCCTTGCCTTGGAACCGGTTCCCTAAATCAAAGTTTTTAAAAAATGAGGTACACCTATGAAAATGACAAGAGAACAAAAGTATCGACTAATTGAGCAGGCAGAGCCCGGTGAAATAGCGAGCTTGCAGAAAAAGGTGGAGCAATGTCCGTGGCGACAGTCGTTTCATATCCAGCCACCGACAGGTTTGCTTAATGATCCGAATGGATTTTCATATTATCAAGGTGAATACCATTTATTTTATCAGTGGTTCCCACTCGGAACGGATCATGGGATGAAATATTGGTATCATTTGAAATCCAAAGATTTGGCCGCATGGAATAGTGCAGGCATTGGTATCACACCTGGAGACCATTTCGACTCGCATGGGGCATATTCCGGCAGCGCGCTGGAGCATGAGGGCAAGTTATACATGATGTATACAGGAAATACACGAGACGAAAACTGGATCAGACATCCTTATCAATGCATGGCTGTCATGGATGAGAGCGGTCATATTACCAAGTGGGAGCATCCTGTTATAGACCATGTGCCAGAAGGCTATACAGATCATTTTCGTGATCCCAAGCTGTGGAAGGACGGCGATAGTTTCTATTGTGTGATTGGTGCCCAGCGAACGAACTCAACGGGCTGCGTTGTCCTTTACCGTTCAACCGATCTTCATACTTGGCAGTTCGAAGGGGAACTGAGAACAGGGCTGGAATCGTTCGGATATATGTGGGAATGTCCAGATTATTTTGAACTGAACGGAGCGGGTGTCTTGGTCTTCTCTCCACAAGGCTTGGAGCTTTCCGGGGATGAAAACCACAATATTTATCAATCAGGCTACGTCATCGGGAAACTGCTGGATGCAGAGACAAGAACACTGGAGCACGGCGCATTCCATGAGCTTGACCGGGGCTTTGACTTCTATGCACCGCAGACGATGATTGACCCGCAGGGACGGCGGATTATGGTGGCCTGGATGGGGCTGCCGGATATCGAATATCCGACAGATCCGAATGGATGGGCCCATTGTCTGACGTTACCGAGAGAACTTACGCTTCATGAGGGAAAACTCTTGCAGCGACCAATTCCGGAACTAACCACATTGCGTAGAAATAGCGAGGATCGGGTAGCTGATACGTTGTCCTCAGAAAGCAAAACCTATGAAGGATTTAAAGGTACAGCGTATGAGCTGATCTGTGAAGTAGATCTTTTGGATGCGAATACATTTGGCATCGAATTCCGTGCGAGTGAGACAGAGAAAACGGTGATAAAATATAACGCCATCAGCCGCAAACTTGTATTGGACCGTTCGCAATCGGGTGAGTCTGTAGCCGCTGAGTATGGTGAAGTACGGCAGTGTGCGTGGGATAAAGATCATATCAAACTTCATTTGTTTGTAGATACATCCTCGGTGGAGATTTTCGTAAATGATGGGGAAGAAGTGTTCACCAGTCGTATTTTTCCACACCCAGAGAGTGACGAGATACGCTTTTTTGCCGACAAGGGAGAGGCTCTCTTCCAAGCGGTAAAATGGGATTTTACATGAGCAGGCTAATTCAACAAGTGGATCGTTAATCAGCAAACATAACGGAAATGAACGAGAGGATGAACATCATGGCGGAAAACAGAGAAATAGCTAAAGAAGTGATCGAAGCGATCGGTGGAAAAGAAAATATCGCCTCCTTTGCTCACTGTGCGACACGCTTGCGGATTATGGTGCATGACAAAGAAAAGATTGACCAGTCTAAAGTAGAGGAGATCGACAAAGTCAAAGGTGCTTTCTTCAATTCAGGTCAATATCAGATTATTTTTGGTACAGGTACGGTAAACCGGATTTTTGAAGAGGTTGAAAAGCTTGGTGTGACAGGTACATCTAAAGAAGAGGTCAAGAGTCAGGCGAAAAAGGAGGGCAACGTCTTCCAGCGCTCGATTCGTACCTTTGGCGATGTATTTGTACCGATTATTCCTGTGCTAGTCGCTACGGGGCTGTTCATGGGGCTGCGCGGTTTGCTCACTCAGCCGCAAATTCTCGCTCTGTTCGGTATGACGCCGCAGGATATTTCACCTAACTTTTTATTATATACACAAGTTTTAACGGATACGGCTTTTGCTTTTCTACCCGCATTAGTTGCATGGTCAGCCTTTAGAGTATTCGGCGGCAGCCCGGTGCTGGGTATCGTTCTTGGTCTGATGCTGGTAAACCCGGCCTTGCCCAACGCATATAGTGTTGCGGACGGCTCAGCCCACCCGTTGACGATGTTCGGTTTCATTCCTGTCGTCGGTTATCAAGGCTCGGTATTGCCAGCCTTCTTCGTCGGCTTGATCGGAGCCAAGCTGGAACGGGCGCTGCGCAAACGGGTACCTGAAGCGCTGGACCTGATTCTTACACCATTTTTAACACTGTTGATTATGATCACTTTGGGACTGTTTGCCATCGGTCCAGTGTTCCATTCACTTGAAGAATGGGTGCTGCATGGAACAACATTTGTACTGGATTTACCTTTCGGTATTGCCGGGATTATCATCGGCTTTTTGCATCAGATTATCGTCGTTACAGGTGTGCATCATATTTTTAACTTTCTGGAGATCCAACTGCTTGAAAAGAACGGTGTAAATGCCTTTAATGCTATTATTACCTGCGCTATGGCTGCCCAGGGTGCTGCTTGTCTGGCGGTTGGTCTGAAAACGAAGGACAGCAAGCTGAAAGCACTGGCTCTTCCTTCTTCGTTCTCCGCTTTCCTGGGGATTACAGAGCCAGCTATCTTCGGGGTCAACCTGAGATATATGAAGCCTTTTGTCATGGGTCTCATCGGCGGGGCGGTTGGTGGCTTTATTGCTTCAGTCTTGCATTTGGCGGCTACAGGGATGGCAGTTACAGTGATTCCAGGTACGTTGCTCTACATGAACCATCAGCTTCCGTTTTATATTTTAGCGAATCTGGCTGCGATGGTTGTATCTTTTGTCTTGACTTGGATGTTTGGGTTTAACGATAAAATGCTGGAGAAAGTCAAAACAGCGGGTTCCTCCAATTAATATCATCCAGTCAGCACAAATACACGCAGATTCATGCACGTAGTATAAATATTATGGTCGCTTCTACATGAACTCCATGTGGTGCGACCATTTTTTCTAACTATGGAGTTTAGCTTCAGGCTATCAGATCAGATGATGGAGGAACGCTCATGCAGAAACTCCGACGGGGAACAGCCTGTTAAGCGTTTGAAGATTCGATGAAAATAAGACACATCACTATATCCCACGTACTCTGAAATCTCACGAACTGTTAGCCGAGACTCCGTTAACATGTAGATGGCGGTTTTAATACGTTGCGTATGTACATGCTCGCTGATCGTTTGGCCTGTAACCTCCCGCAGCAGCGTCGCGGCATAATTGGGGGTTTTGCGGATGGCATCACCAAGCTCTTCTTTGGTTACCTTTTCCCTGTAGTGATTCTGAATGTACTGTTTCATATGTTCTACATGCCGTTCTTTATCGCGAGGAACGGTACCTTTGTCCCATTCTTGGTTCATATAAATCATGGCTTCGGTCAGCAGACAGTCAGCCATCAGGGCGTAGTAGCTTGGGTGTTCAGTCCATTGATAATACATCGATTTGATCCGTTCATGCAGCAAATCGTAGCATCCGGGTTTGACCCATAACGGCTGGTCTGTATTCAGTATGGGAAGTGTGCTGTTCGTACATGTTTTGCGGCAATGTATCACATACTTGGTATGGAAAAGCGTAGGAATGCTCTTGCCATAGTAATTCAGATGACGGGGTAAAAGCAGAGCTTCACCCTTGCCGAGAATGATCTTGCTATCGTTCACCCAATATACACATTTGCCAAAGGTGACCAAAATGAACAGCAAGTCATCGTTGTCGGTATTTGCACCAGCCTTTTCATACCAGTCTACGCCATTGTCCTGCCGTATACCCGTCAATGTAATCACAAAACTCACTCTCCAATGTCTTCAACATTCATCATACTGTAATACATCCATCATACTATAGTTCATAGTCTTGGTGAACGAGTACAGGTAGAATAGGACTATATAAGTTTAATGTAGATAGAGAAGCAAAGTGGAGAAGAAGCTATACAGTAAAGACATTCAGGAGGATGACATTACTATGCTAAAAACGAAAATTATTTGTACTATGGGACCTGCCTGCGATTCCGTTGATTTGTTAAAAGAAATGATCCAGGCTGGTATGACGGTAGCCCGCCTAAACATGGCTCACGGGGAGCTGGAGGATCACGTTAAACGTATTGAAAATGTGCGGCAGGCTGCGAAGGAAATGAATACCTGTATCCCTGTCATGATGGATATTAAAGGACCGGAAATACGGATTGGCAAGCTGAAAGAGGCATCTGTGCTGCTGAAGCCAGGCAGCCAGCTCATTCTGACCACGGAAGAGATTTTGGGGGACGAGCATCGTATTTCGGTGAATTATCCGGATATGCCGAAGGACATTAAACCAGGTGACCGTATTCTCATTGATGACGGTCTGGTTGACCTGACTGTAACCTCCGTTGAAGGAACCGAAATGATTTGTAATATCGTAAGTGGCGGTGTTTTGAAGCCAAGAAAAGGTGTAAACCTGCCAGGGATTCATACCACTCTTCCAGGCGTAACGGAGCGTGATGTGAAGCACATCCAATTTGGGGTGGAGCAGCGCATTGAGCTGATTGCGGCTTCTTTTGTGCGTAAAGGCGACGACATCCGCGAAATCCGTGAAATTTTGAAAGGACACCAGGCTGAGCATGTACAGATTTATTCCAAAATTGAAAATGCTGAAGGTATGGAAAACCTGGATGACATCATCGAAGCTTCAGACGGTATTATGGTAGCTCGTGGCGACCTGGGCGTGGAAGTGCCGATTCAAGACGTGCCGGTGATGCAAAAAGAAATGATCGACAAATGTAATCTGGTCGGCAAGCCTGTTATCGTTGCTACTCACATGCTGGAATCCATGCAGGTGAACCCGCGTCCGACGAGAGCCGAAGTCAGTGACGTGTTTAATGCTGTTATGCAAGGAGCTGACGTAGTGATGCTGTCCGGCGAATCTGCTGCAGGCAAATATCCTGTTGAATCCGTACGGACCATGGCTGCAGTAGCTGCCAGAGCGGAATCGCAATTGGATTATCAGGAGCAGTTCGATAAGCGCAGAGCACGTCAAAGCACCAACATTACCGAAGTCATTAGTCAAGGCGCGGTAAGTTCGTCTCTGGAGCTGGATGCCAAAGCGATTATTACCTCGACGGCCAGTGGATTCACGGCACGGATGGTGTCCAAATATCGTCCGAAGGCACCGATCATTGCGGTTACCCCGAATAATACGGTGTTCGCTAAAATTTGTCTGTTGTCCGGTGTAATTCCGATCAAGGGGGATAAAGTAGCAACAACGGATGAAATGTTCGAATCTTCTATCCGCAACGCCCTCAATGCAGGCTATATCCATAAAGGGGATACTGTAGTCCTGTCGGCAGGTGTTCCTGTCGCTGAGGCAGGCACTACCAACCTGATCCGGGTATATCAAGTGTAAGCTAGATCAATACAGAAAAGGCGCTGATCCTCTATGGATTCAGCGCCTTTTTCACATTCAGTCGTGCCTTAGGATTATAGTCCGAATACACTTTTGGCAACGACCTGAGTCAATTCTGCCTTATGGGCTTGGTATTGTTCAGGTGTAATGCTGTTATTGGCCAGTCGTTGATCCAACTGCTCTGTTAACTGAGCTACCTGCAAATCAACGATAGCCTGAGCATCCTGATTATGAGCTTGTGCAATATCAGCCAAGGTTTGACCGTTATATAACGCGTCATATAATTCCTCATCCGAGGATATACCCAGTGTTCTTAACAGATCATCATCATCCTTGGAAGCTTCATTGTCCTGTACCTGGAGGGCTTTCTCTGGAGCCAGTGCAGCAGCATTAGCCCGACTTCCCCAAGTGGAAGACTGCCCAATAGATAACGCCAGCAACAGTGTGCAGATGACCAACATTCGTTTTCGATTCATAGTTGTAAGTCTCCTTTGTGTTTCATTAAAATTCTGACAAGGTGGAGCGGTATATGGATATCCAACGGGAGTAAAGTCTACGCCTTTAGCACATCCGGCTTATGTAGTGACCAGATTCTTAATTACATCATACACGCCCAATCTTAGCGCCAGCTTAATACTCGTTTAAAATAAACTAAAAGAGAGGATTATAAACAGGTTACGCCAAAAATAATTCACAGATGACAAAAAGGAGGATATGAAAAAAACCTCCTTCACAAAAGTGAAAGAGGTTTTAGACAACTACATTCATTACATTTTAGGATTTTTCCCATACTTGTTGTCGCTAGGCTGACTGTCTTGGCAGAAGAATACAATCAAAATAATGGTCCCTACCAGTGGAATAAGACCGATTAGAATCCACCATCCGCTTCTACCTGTGTCATGCAGTCTACGGGCCATAACAGCCAGAGACGGCAGCAGGACAGCCAAGGAGTAAATGTACGTCAAGATCGGAGTCAAGCCCAAAAGGCCATCAATCAGACCGATAATAAAACTGGCGATCACACTAAATAGAACAAACATCCAGTATTCTGTACGTCTTGCTCTACCTTGGAATCCTACATAGTTTTTTAATCCATTTAAATACCATTGCATATATTTTCACCTCCTCTTAAAATGTAAATATTTGTATCATGTTCATCGTAAAACAGTTCTTTTTAGATATATCGGCAGGTAACATATAGAATTTAACTTGTAAAATTATAACTTTAAACTAGGAATTAAAGCAATACATTTATTAAGATTAACAATTAAATAAATAATTCATAAAAATATAAAATTTAATATTGAATTTTCCATACTCATTGAATAATATAGAGATACGATTAACCGTCAGGTTTAAATCGGCCTTCTTAACAGAAGAAGGTTTTATTTTTTTAATCAATTGAAAGCGCTTTAATTTAAAGGGAGGATGATCAGCATTAAATTTTAAGGGTGAAGAAGTGAATTCAAACATAATCCTGACCGCCTTATTTCATGTTGTTTTATGTTATCAGGAATGTTCAATACGAGAGGAGATTGAATTATGAAGCATCTATTTGTTCGTAAAGTAACGGCTGCTTCTCTGGCAGGTGCGCTGTTGTTGCCTGCCTCTTTGGCAGGCGCCGAGCCAACACTCGATTTAGATACAGCTGAAATTCAGAGTGTGGGGCAGACTTCCCTTCAAGCTCAAGATCCGGGGAACCTTTCAATTCAAAGTAAAAAGGCCGTTTCTTTTAAGGAGACTTCTGTACATGATCCGTCTATCCTCAAAGTGAAAGACACATTTTACATTTTTGGCTCACATCTGGCGGCTGCCAAGTCCAAGGACCTCATGAATTGGGATACGATTGCGACAGGCGTGGCGAATGGTAATGCATTGATTCCCAACGTCAAAGAGGAATTAAAGGAAGCGCTGGATTGGGCGCAGACAGATACGCTGTGGGCAGCAGATGTCATTCAACTGGCGGATGGCAAGTTCTATATGTACTACAATGCTTGCAAAGGTGACTCCCCGCGTTCAGCTATGGGTCTAGCGGTTGCTGATAAAATTGAAGGACCTTATAAGAATAAAGGAATTTTTCTAAAATCCGGCATGTGGGGTCAACCGAGTGAAGATGGGACGATCTATGACGCGACCAAGCATCCCAATGCCGTAGACCCTGACACTTTCTATGATAAAAATGGCAAGCTGTGGATGGTATACGGCTCCTACTCTGGAGGCATTTTTATTATGCAGATGGATGAAAAAACAGGGAAGCCTCTACCTGGGCAGGGCTATGGGAAAAAGCTGACAGGTGGTAACCATGCTCGTATGGAGGGGCCATACATACAATACAGTCCACAAACCGACTATTATTACCTGTTCCTGTCCTATGGCGGATTGTCAGCGGATGGCGGATACAACTTGCGTGTGGCTCGGTCCAAAACACCGGATGGTCCGTTCTACGATGCTGAGGGCAACGACATGATCAAGGTCAAGGCGGATCCTAACAAACCTCTTTTTGATGACGCTTCCATTGAGCCATATGGTGTCAAATTAATAGGTAATTACTTGATTCCAAGAGAAATTGGTGATCCGGGAACAGGGCTGGGTACAGGCTATGTATCTCCCGGACACAACTCAGCTTATTATGATCCCAAGACGAAAAAGCATTTTGTCATTTTTCACTCCCGTTTTCCGGGGAGAGGCGAGCAGTTTGAAGTGCGGGTACACGAAATGTTCATGAACGCTGACGGTTGGCCTGTAGTTGCTCCTTATCGCTATTCAGGAGATGAGGATTCGCTGAAAAAACTGTCAGAGAAAGATGTCATCGGTCAATATGCGTATGTAAATCACGGGAAGGAAATATCGGCCAATATTAAGCAAGCCGTGACTGTTAGTCTGGATCGCGGTGGCAAATTGTCTGGTGATGTGAACGGCACATGGAAGCTGGGGGCAGAGAATCAGCTAGAGATTATAGCAGATGGTACGAAGTACAAAGGGGTATTCCTGCGGCACCGTGATCCAGACACAGGAGCCAAAACGCTTGCTTTTACCGCACTGTCCTCCAGGGGTATTGCGGTATGGGGATCGCTAAAGCCTGACCTGAAGGCCAGCAAGATTGTAACTGCGGTGCAGAAGGACCTGAGTCTCGGCGACACGAGCAACGTCTTGTATAATCTCACGCTGCCTACTCAGGCTGCCCAAGATACTACTATTTCGTGGGAATCCTCCCGTCCAGAAATTATTTCGGTCACAGGTGAAGTATACCGTCCAGAAGTCGGTGCCCAGCCTGCAGCAGTTACATTGACAGCGACTATTAAAAAGGACAAAGCTACAGCAAAGAAAAGCTTTACAGCCATTGTTCCCGAGCAGGCTCAGGGTCCTGAGCTCGCACACTATTCGTGGAGTGAGGATCAAGGAACTTCGGTTGTTGACAGCACATACAATCAATTCGATGGTAAGGCCTATGGTGGTGCCACATGGGACAAAGACGGGAAGCTTGGTGGTGCTCTTATCCTGAATGGCAAGGATGGCTACGTGCAGCTCCCCAATATGGTAACGGATGCAAAGGACTTTACATTTTCCGCTTGGGTGAACTGGAATGGCGGAGCAGCTTGGCAGCGGATTTTTGACTTTGGCAACGGTCAGGCTCGCCATATGTTTCTCACCCCTTCCCAGGGAAACGGTGTGCTCCAGTTTACAATCCATGAAGGTACGGATCAAAGTTTGCTTGCCAAATCATCATTGCCTCTAAACCAGTGGACGCATGTAGCAGTTACACTAGAGGGGAACACAGGGAAACTGTATGTAAATGGTGAAGAAGTAGCCGTAAATGACAGTATCACTTTTAACCCAAATGAGCTGCTGACGAGCGAGGCTTATCTCGGTAAAAGTCGCTTTGTCGCTGATGCTTACTTTAACGGCAGCCTGGATGAGGTACAGTTATATAACAAAGCGCTGACAGCAGAGGAAATTAAAGCACTGGCGGATTTGTAATTAAAATGAGCATTAAAGGCAGGGGATGGGCTCTTCACCACAAGTTCATCTCCTGCGCAATTTTTGTATATTTATTTTTTGATTACTGGTATAATAAGAAGTAATTGCGGATATAATGTTTTAAGTAGGAGTTAATGACTCGCTCTTCTCTAATGAAAACAGTTTGAAGCAGCAATGATGACATAAGCACTCTACATAAATTAAATTCACCAGTGCTTGCGTTTTCAATACACTTATGGTAATATGAGTATATTGAAATTGTGACCTGAGATTCACATATTGTAGAGGGTTATTGTTTTAGGTTGAAATAACCTTGTGCAATATGTGAATTTTTATTTGTAAAAAATAAAGGTCATATAAATATATTTTGGAGGTAATACCATGCAAACAGGTACAGTTAAATGGTTTAACGCAGAAAAAGGTTTCGGTTTCATCGAAGTTGAAGGTGGAAGCGATGTATTCGTACACTTCTCCGCAATCCAAGGCGAAGGTTTCAAATCTTTGGACGAAGGCCAACGCGTAGAATTCAACGTAGTTGAAGGAAACCGTGGACCACAAGCTGAGAACGTTGTAAAACTGTAATTTTAAATTACAGCCTACTTCAGATGCCCCGAACATAGCGTTTGGGGCATTTGTTTTTATCTGTTCACAAGACCGTTTTTGAACTGATTACATCTTATCGCTTTATAAATCATGAAGAAAGAGGGATGTTTATGTACAATTCACGGAAAAAGCCAATGGATGAAATTCCTGAGGAAATGACAACTGTCTGGAATTGCGCCAGTGATACATGCAACGGCTGGATGCGGGATAACTTCGCTTTTTCTGTCGAGCCGACATGCCCCATTTGCGGTTCTGCCATGGTGAAGGGCGAGAAAAAACTGGCTGTTTTAAATAATACTAGCTTTAATCATACCAAACAATCCTAAGCGGATACATGTTTGTAGTGAAAGATGCCCCATAGCCCTAACGGCGCTGAGGCGTCTTTTTTGTTTTTATAAGAATAGGTTTTCAATTGTGTTGTATAGAGGATGGGGATAGTATGCTCAGTAAGGTAGAATTAAATTCAGGTAGCGCCTCATAGAATACACCGTGACCACTTCGTTCGAAAGGAATGAGCCTGGAACCGGCAATTCCTTGTTGAGTTTGGAGCGCTAGGGGGAAAGGGCAGACCCGATCCAGCTTACCGTGTAGAATCCACGTAGGCACGTGTATACATGGCAAATCAGATCGTAAATCAGAGTCACGCAGTGAGTACAAAGTACAAGCCATACTATGGACCGAAGCCGCAAAGCCCTGATCACGTAACCAATCATGTAAACTCTGGCTGACGGGATTGGCAAACAACATTTCGCCAAAGGATGTTACCAGTTGGGGACGATCTGTATAGGCTTGTTTGATGAGTTGATCTACCTCAGCAACAGGAGTACCATAAGGAAAGTTGCTGGTTGGGGTGAATCGAGGCGTGGCGGCTCCGATCAAAATCAGCTGATCAACACCCCATCCCCGGTGTCTGCTCATGTAGCGCGTGACAATAGCTCCTCCCATGGAAAACCCAATCAGCCGTACATGGCATAATTGAAGGGTCTTTATCACAGCCAGGAGATCGTCTGCCAATCGATCATAATTGTACCCATGCCAGGGTCGATCAGACTTCCCGAATCCTCGGAGATCAACCTGTATACAGCGGTATCCGTAAGCGGGCAACAGGGCAACCTGGTATTCGTACATTCGATGATCCAGCGGCCAACCGTGCACCATCAGAACAGGGATGCCTGCTCCTATATCTTCTACATACAGCTTAACGCCACGTTCCACTTCAATATAATATCCCATAATGCTCCTCCCTCTAAAAATTACGAAATTCGTTCTCTCTCACATATATGTAGCCAGGGCTTAGCTCATTCGAAAGAGGGGGGGGATCGTCGCTATGGAAGCATTATTATGGTAAAATATGTATGTCCTCCTGCATAGGGATAGGATATACTTATGGAATGAAACAGCATTGGGAGAGTGGAACAATGACACCATCAAAAACATTAAAATGGATTACAGGCGGATTGGAGCTATTTTTTGCTATTCCCATTTTGGGCGGGCTGCTCGTCGTAAATTCTGCGTATACTGTATTGTTCTTTATGTTGATTTTCCACATTGTAACGTTGGTGCTATCGGTGACTAATAAAGAGGCGTATTATGGATCTGTTTTAGGGATTGTAACCTCAGTTATTGGGTGGATCCCATTTGTGGGCTGGTTAATGCACTTGATTTCAGGCATATTTTTGATGATTACCGCAGCCCAACAGCCGCGGGATCAGTATCGCAATCGCAACCCCTACGATGATTATCGCTACTAAGGCAAATACCGCGCTGAAATGATGAAAGATCCTGTGGACAGGATCTTTTTTTAGTTATGAATTCTTCCCATGAGTATGGTGTTGTAGTACTGACCATCTGAAAGAATCTTGTCGTTTTTTAACACCCCTTCGATTTCGAATCCATGCTTTTTATAAAGCGCAATAGCTTTATTGTTGGTTTCTAAAACTTGTAGTGTCATTTTGCGGATGCCGTTGGAGTCTGCCCAGGACATAGATTCTTTTAAAAGGTTCGTCCCGATCCCATAACCCCAATAGTCCTTTTGTACACAAACACCGAATTCGACTTTATGAGCAAATCTGCGCAGCACATGCCCCTCGCATCTTGAGAATGCAACGACCTTATTATGAACGACCGCAACTAAAAATAGATTTTTGTCATTCTCTGTATCGGCTTGAATAAGCTGTTCAAAACCGGCTGTACTTATGAATGCTTCCCCCTTCTCTCTGTCTAAATTTTCAGTCTCTCCATCAATCCGTAAGCGGAGTTCAGACAAATTCATTGCATCTTGAACCATAGCCGATCTGATGGCATAGCGTACTCCTTGTACATCAAATTCCTGTTTATTTATTTTCATTACATACTCCTTTTACCTGAATCAGGATGAAAAAATGGGTCCTCTGGCTATGCCAGTTTACCACATGTTGTATAAAGAGCATGAAAAATAAGCCTGTCCTCTGCTGTGTATCGCAGCAGAGGACAGGCTTATTGATTTCTCGATCCGTACAGGGGAGCCGGATGGAGATTTATTATGATGGAGTGGCTGTACAGATGAACAAATGGTTCTTATGAGTGTGACTTATCAGGCTACAGCTTTTGGAAGGCACAGAAGCTGTAGCTATTTCTGCTTAGCAGAGGTTTTCGTGGCATTGGCTTTGGCAGGAGCCTTGGCCGTATCTGCTTTAGCATTAGCAGGAGCTTTACCTGGATCTGCTTTCTCTCCGTCTACTGGTGGCTTGGAAGGCTTAACGCCATTCACCATATCGGTAATCATTTGCTCCAGGTTGGAAACACGTTGGTTATATTCGCTTGCGGTAATCTTGCCGTTTTGTTTTTCCGTAGCTAGCTTCGATTTCATATCCGAAACCATCACATCAATCACGGAGTTTACACTCACACCTTGTGCTTTGGCGATCGTAGCAAGAGATTTACCAGCTTTCAACTGTGTATTCAACTGACTGGAGGACAATTTCAATAGCTTCAGGAGAGCTTTATTCTCAGCATAATTTCCTCCTGCTATTTGTGGACCATTAGCATCGCCGGGGTTACCCTTAGGTGCCTGTGCTTTGTTTGCTACGGGAGCCTTCTCAGGTGTAATTGAAGCAGCATGGGCTACGCCTGTGGAGTATAGCGCTCCGCCTCCTAAAAATGCCAACGCCATCGTTCCAGCTAAAATTGCTTTCCTGGTGCTTTTCATCTTCATTTTCCACCTTTCATTTTGGTTTGTTTGGTATGTGATACATCATAAGGGATTAACTTGAATGCTATCTGAGCGCAAGCTGAGCATTTACTGAATGAAATTTGGCTGGCAAGACTAGCATTTTAACGAATTGCACTTGTATTATGTGTATTAAGTGATATAATACACTACAGGCACGATAGAAACAGCCGATTAGGGGGAAACACCCATGGAAGAACAACGGGTTGGCTCGTTCCGATTTTTAATTGACTTTAGCCAGCCATTATATGAACAAATACTAAATCAAGTAAGAAGCTCCATTGCTAAAGGAGAGATCGAAATGGGAAGCAAAATGCCATCTGTACGTGATCTGGCGCAGGAATTACGTATGAATCCGAATACTGTGATGCGGGCATATCAGGAACTGGAACGGGACGGACTGACTGAGAAAAGACGCGGCTTGGGCACTTATGTAACTTCGTCCAGTGAACGGATTGCCAGCTTTCGCGAACAATTGGCTATGACGTATATAGACCAGTTTCTCGGACAGATGAGCAGCCTGGGATTATCCTGGGAAGATGTACAGCATTATATAGAAAGCCGACAGGACGAAGATCACGAGGAAGGAGGCAAAAAGGCATGACAGAGTCTGTGGTAACTGCAAGGCAGCTAACAAAGCAATATGGCAGTAAAAAAGCATTGGACCAACTGGATGTCGTCATTCCGGCAGGACGTATTGTGGGCGTGCTAGGGCCCAATGGCTGCGGGAAGTCCAGTTTCTTCCGAGCCATTACGGGGTTAATTCAGCTGGACGGGGGCGAGCTCCAAGTACTGGGTCAACAGCCTGGCTGGGAAACCAACCGGAGCATATCCTATCTTCCTGACCGGGCGCGCTGGTATCCCAATCATACAGTTCAGCAGACGCTGGAATGGGGGAAATCCTTTTTGCCTGGCTTCAATATAAAGGATGCCTATAAACTAGCTGAACATATGGACGTGGAATTGGGGCTGAAGATGGCTGGATTGAGCCGCGGACAGGAGGCACGTGTGCTGCTGATTCTGTGTCTGGCACGAGAAGTACCGCTTATGATCCTGGATGAACCTTTTGTAGGTATTGATGTTCTCTCTAGAGAAGCGATCATAGCAGGGATCATTGATTATTTGGAGGACCGGCAACAATCTATACTCATTAGCACACATGATATTCAGGAAGTGGAAGGCTTGTTTGATTACACAGTTATGATGGACCGCGGGCGAGTGATATGGTCCGGTGATTCAGATGATCTGCGTGCAGAGCATGGCTCGCTGAATCAGGTGTTCCGCAATTTGTATAAAAAGGAGTGGAAGGCGTGAACTCATCCGGGCTGTTCAAAGATTTGATACGCCATGAATTTCGAAATAAAGGAAGCTGGAGAAAGCAAAGTGGCAATCGACTGCCCAGATCGTGGAGGCTTGTATATTTCTCATTTTTTCTAATTGCGGCGTTCACGATTTCCTTGTATTTTGCGCTTCACAACCAACTCGAATTGACAAGGCTGTGGTATGTCACCCTGGGCCTGCCGTACATGATCGTTTTTATGGGTGTAGGAACACTCAGAAGAGAATGGGAAAATGATACCTACGGCTGGTGGCTGACCCTTCCTTATCCGCGTATGTGGTTGATTAGCGCCAAATGGATTGCTGCTATTTTACAAACCATTGTCGTGATATTGATCCTGTTTGTGGTAGGTTCTCTATACGCGCTGTTTATCTCATCGACCATACAGGCTTATACGTTTGCGGATGCAGCGTCTTTTATGCTAGCCGGCTTGAACTGGTTTGTGATGATTATCGGCTTTACTCCGTTGGTTATTGCGGTGGGTCTGCTAACGGCCAGCACTAAATACAGCACTTTGCGGCCGCTTAGCCCGATCCTGTGGATTCTTTTGATGGGTGGAGGGAGTATTTTCTATTGGTCAGGGGATCGGCGGATTTATGAGCAGTTTGATCGTGTCCAAAACGGACATTGGTTTCCCTTTACTTGGCATTTCCCGGTCGCAGTGTTGATCAGTTGGATGGTTGCATATGTCTTAGTTCGACTGAATGCTTATTTACTGGAGAAAAAGCTGTCGCTTTAGTTTAGATAAGTGATTATATAACAGAAAGGAATTTCACCATGACGACGATATTCATATATGCCTTGATGGCGGTTCTGGTGGGGCTGATGATCTGGTTGAGAACCAAAAGACGAAGGGGTCCGGTAAAAGGTAACGGATTCCGGATTTTGCTCCCCCTGTTTATCGCTTTCCCGCTTATGATGGTATCCCTATATCAATTGATGCATATTCCTGGTCAGACGCATGCGCTTCCCGCCTTTTGGGAGCTGCTGGTCGCCGGGCTGCTAGGGGTTCTGTTTGGCTATGTCATTTTGCTGCATACGGCGTATGAAAAACGGGATGACGGTCTTATTTATCCCAAGCCGAACCAATATTTCAAATACATTATTATCGCCATTGTTTTGATTCGCGTCGTTTTGACCCAGTATCTCAGTAGTTTGGGTACAAGCGAAATTAGCATGCTGGCCATTACGATGGCGCTCGTATATATCTCGATCTGGCGGATTGGGAGCTTCATCAAGTTTCGGAGGACGTTATCTGTATCCCAATATTAATGAGGTTACAGCGGCTTACTATTCCCAAAGCGTTTCATTCGCTTGGCGATAGGAGCCGCTTTTTTGGCGGGACTAACTTTATAAGTACATGCTATTTAAATAAAACGGTGAAGATGATCATACATTGTTATGGCTTTCCATATCCTTTATTCGAAGGTTTGTGCTTGCGTGGCAACGGTTATAAGTATAAAAATTCAAAGAAGGAAAGAAGGGTTATTAGGGTTTCAAATGATTGAAATGGGGTTTAAAGTTAGGTAGGTGGGGAAGAGTTCATACTTTCGTAGTTAACTGCAACTATATTAGTTACATAAAAAGAGACTATGTTCCACATTCTATTTTACAGGTTGAGAGGGGCTTACATTCATGAAAAAACATACGGTTACTGCTGCGATTGCTGGCTTGCTTGTTCTGACTTCTGCTGTACCGGCTTTAGCAGCCGACGTAAAACCTGCTACGGGTATTCAAGTTTGGGTAGACGGCAAGAAGGAGGCTTACAGAATAGCGCCTATCGTGGAAAATAAGCAGGTTTTGATTCCTTTGAGACAGTTGGCCTCCAGTTTAGGAATTCCGCTGGACGCCAAGCACATTACGTTCAATACAGCGCGTCAAAGTACCACCATTCGATATGATCAGGCGACCGTTGTTCTGGTGTCAGGCAATCCGGAAGCACAGATTAACGGAATTAAGGTACGGCTGTCCACCTCTCCCATCTTGACTAAGCAAGGGGTAGCGTATGTGCCAGTCGATGTCGTCAAAGAAGCGTGGGGCAAGCAAGTGATGTGGGACCCGGCGAGCCAAACTCTGCAAATCGGGGTGAGTAATAAGGATAAGGTTGTAGAGGTTCTGAAGAGCTTTGAAACGGGTGATACAAAAGCAGCCGAGGCTTGGATCAGCAAAGATCAGTATATTCAGCATAATCCGAGCTTTGCTAGCGGGAAAGATGCCTTGTTGCAAGCGATTAGCCAATCGAAGGGAGCCAACGTGCTGGTTGAAATTCAGCGGGTTATTCAGGACGGCAATCATGTAGCTGTACATTATAAAAAGTCTATTGCAGGGAAAACGAGCATTGGTTTTGATATTTTCCGCTTCGATAGCAATGGTAAAATTGTTGAGCATTGGGACAACATGCAGGACTCGGCTCCAAACAATCCAAGCGGACACACTATGATTGACGGAACAACACAAATCACAGATCTTAATCAAACGGAGACGAACAAAACGCTGATCCGCAAGTTTGTGGATGACGTGCTGGTTGGCAAAAATCGTGCAGCTTTGGAAAGCTATTATAATGGGGATCAGTATACTCAGCATAATCCTCTTTTTAGTGACGGTGTATCCAGTCTGAAGCAGGCATTAACCGCAGCGGGTCAGGGAGCGTCTTTTGGATATGATCAGGTGCATATGGTTCTTGGAGAAGGCAACTTCGTGCTGGTAGTAAGTGAATTGAAATCTCCTAAGGGAACCTCAGCCGCTGTTTATGACTTGTTCCGTGTGGAGAACGGCAAAATAGCCGAGCATTGGGATGTAGTTCAGGAGATTCCAGCTAAAACAGAGTGGAAAAATACGAACGGTAAATTTTAGAAAATGCGCTTATAGTGTGATCTGATTGGCACTGTCCAGACTGTCCGCTTCCTGTTAAAATGGTGCAAACACATCAGGGGGTTGGACGGTGGAAGACTTGAAGCAACGCGTGGGCTGCCTGCATGCGCATCACTCGAATATAGCTTATATGGAGCGAGCTTTTGCTTCTTATGAGGTGGAGCTGGTACATTTTGTGGAACCTGGACTTATACGCCGGGTCTCGTCGGACCCGCATTTTTCTGCAGATGATGCCAGTCGCAAGGTAGAGGAGCAACTGAGCTGGATGTCGCAAAGCAATCTAGACGTTATTTTGATAACGTGCACGAATTATATCGCTTTGGCG
>NZ_JCAJRU010000057.1:0-22529 GCF_059447605.1 Paenibacillus sp. N119s
GAAGCGAGTTTCGCCATTGCGTTTGAGTCGTTTGGCGTAGACGACTTCGTAGCCTTCCTTCCACTTGTTAGCCATCTCAACAATCAGTTCCGGCGGGTCCTGGAGGTCGGCGTCAATGACGACGACCGCCTCTCCCACCGCATAATCCATCCCGGCGGTAATGGCTAGCTGATGACCAAAGTTGCGAGAGAAATCAATCAATACAATCGTGTCATCTCGGAGACTGAATTCCTTGATGAGCTGGACGCTGCGGTCCGAACTTCCATCATTGACGAAGATCAGCTCGTAGGGCTCGCCCATTGAGCCCATGACTTGTTTCAGCCTCCGATAGGTTTCTGTAATAACGGCTTCCTCGTTGTACATTGGAATAACTATGGAATAACGGATAGGTTCACTCATTCGTAGTTCCTCCTCATTTATAGTGTGATTTCGTATAAAGTACCGCTTCCGCCACGCTCGTCTCCGCCAAATCCACCTTGACCATCCTGAGCGCCTGCGTTGCTGTTCGTAGCGTCGCTTCCGCTGTCGGTTGCTTTCACTGCTGAACTTGTTTCTGCTGTGGTTGTTGTTTTCCATTCATCTGTAGGGATTACTTTGCCATGTTCTTTGATCCATGCATTGACTTCGGAGTTGCCGCCATCCGGCCCACCGCCGCCACCAGAAATCATAAAGTATTTCACTTGCCCACTTTCGACCAGCGCCTTGATCTTATCGACGGTATAGACCGGATCGGAAGATACAAAGCCGTTCATAATAATTACTTTTTGGCCGGCCTCGATCAAGTAAGGAGCGGCAGTTGAATAATTGCTTGCTGCGAAAAGATAGGTTTCACCTGTGTTATTTTTTTGCAAGTAGCTCAACGTTTTTTGATCCAGACTTTGGCTGCCGTTCGGGCCACCCATTCCTCTGGAGCGGGTAGAAGATCTCTGTTCTGCGTCTGCACTTGTCGGCGTGCTTGAAATATTTTTATCAGAATTGGAATTTCCTACGTTATTAGTCTGGTTATTGGCTTGGATTCCTTCAGCTTGTTGTCCATTGAAGCCTCGATCTCTATTGCCATCATTGCGGTCTGGCATTCCGCCACCACCGCCAAATTGAGTTGGTCCAGCTTGTGGAATCATGCTGTTACCTCCGTAGACGATCGGTGTCAGTGCCCAGTACACAGGGCCGATAAACATAGCGAGTGCACTTGCGATGATAGCATATCTTGTGAACTTCTCAGATTTCATTCGTGATACCACCAAGAGCGCTGTGCCGACGATCCCCAGGATCAATACCGCGATGGACCAGCCGCTGCCGATGGTGTCGTTGTAATTTTGTAGAACGAACCAGCTAAATACCGAGGTTGCCAATACTGCCACAGGTAACATCCAGGAGAGCCAGTTGGAACGCTCACGATACTGCTGCCACAATTCTACGAATCCTGCTCCGAAGAGCGCTGCAATCGGTGGTGCGAGCATAATCAGGTAATAATGATGGAAGAAGCCTGCTACGCTGAAAAATGCAGCTGCGGGAATCAACCAGGCAAGCCAGAAGATAACTTCTTTATGTTTCTGTGTGATATTACGGCGTCGAATGCCAGCAAGCAGACCGATGGATGCTATGATTGCGAACGGAAGCAGCCAGCTGGCTTGGCCTGACAGGGCGGATTGGAACAACCGCAAAGGTCCCTTTTCACCAGTGCCGAACATGCCGCCACCGGAATTTCCGCCCGGGCCACCACCAGGAAAGCCTTGACCACCTTGCCCATCTCCATCTGGAGCGTCTTGTCCGTTCCCACCAAATCCACCCGGTGGCATTTGACCACCTGCACCGGGGCCGCCTGCTGCCATGCTATTGGCACCAGAGCTATCTGTAGTAGTAGGGCTGCTGGATGATGTAGCCGTCTGGGCCTGATCCGTGTTCGTATTGTTGCTATTCGTTGCAGCATTATTGTTCTGCTCTGCGCGTTGACCTCCACGATTGCCACCTGTTCCCTGATCTCCTGTCAGGCGGGACAGACCGTTATAACCAAAGGCCAAATTCAGTACAGAGTTGTTGCCGCTACTTCCCATATAAGGACGTTCATCGGCCGGAGTGGAGTCCACTACGACTGCCCAAGAGAGCGATACAATCAGGAGGACCCCTGCCGATCCTGCCAACGTTATTGCTTTTCGTTTCCAGTTATACTTGGAAGCCAGCAGATAAAAGAGGCCCAACGCAGGAACGATCATATAGGCTTGCAGCATTTTTTCGTTAAAGGCAATGCCGACGACTGCGAAAGCAGCCAGGATCAACCCGGTTTTACTGTTTTTAAGGCCTCTGAACAACAGCCATGTTGCGAGCAATAATGTGAAGACCAACATAGCGTCAATGTTATTCGTGCGGCTAACCGCTACGGCTATCGGTGTCGTTGCCATGGCGAAGGCAGCCAAGCGTGCGGCCAGTGTACCAAAGCTTGGTTTGACGAGTAAGTAAATGAGCAAGACCGATCCGATCTGAGCCAGCGCCTGCGGCAGGATTACGCTCCATCCGTGAAGCCCGAATATATAAGCGCTCAACGTCTGAATCCAGAACACGACAGGCGGTTTGTCTACCGTTACCGATCCTGCAGAATCAAGTGACGCGAAAAAGAAATTGTGAAAGCTTTGCAGCATGCTTGCTACTGCCGTTGTGTAGTAGGTGTTTACGTACTTGTCTTGCCAGATGTTGTATCCGTTCAAAAATGCGGATATCAGCATAATGATGATCAGGGGGATGTCCGCCCTGGTCTTAAACCATTTCTTAATCATGTTCATTCCACTCCCTGTGAAAGTTTCTTTGTATTTATTCCGTTCTTGGCCCGGTGAACTATCGGCTTGCTATTATCATGCCAGACGTACCTTAATGGGTTCTGAGCGCTCCCTGAACGTTAGCTGAAAGCTGAGGCGAGGTGCTTTTTTTACGGCAGGATTCAGGTATATTAGATACAGGTGAACGTGAACCGACTTTTAATCATGAAAAAAATGCACCCATATGAAAGGGAAGATTAATAATGAATCCAATATACGGAGTTAAGATTATGCTGGCGGACGATGAGCCTCATATTTTGCAATTTTTAGAGCTTGGACTGATTAATGAAGGCTATGAAGTCAGAACCGCTGAGAACGGGAGTGATGCGCTCGATCTGGCAAGAGAGTTTCGTCCGCATGTAGCAGTGCTGGATGTGATGATGCCTGAAATGAACGGTTTTGAGGTATGCCAAAGTCTCAAGGAGACGGAGGATAACATCGCAGTCATTATGCTGACAGCCAAGGACGATGTGGACGATCGGGTAAAGGGACTAAAGCTCGGCGCGGATGATTATATCGTAAAGCCCTTTAGCTTTAACGAGCTGCTGGCTCGCATTGAAGCGCGCTTGCGAAATCAGTTCCCCGACCTGCTGGGGGAAGTGGTTCACGGACCCTTTCAGGTGGATGATCGGCGGAAGGAAATTCGCTATCAGAGCCAGGTGCTGGAGCTATCGCCTACCGAATACGAACTATTGAAGTTTTTGGTGTTGAATCACGGAATTGTGCTGAGTAAAAGTCGTATTCTGGACCGAGTCTGGGGGTATGACTTTGGGGGCGAGGATAATATTGTGGAAGTGTACATTCGTTCCTTGCGTGAAAAACTCAAAGATAAGGAGCATCGGGTTATCCGGACGCTGCGCGGCGTTGGGTACCGTGTGGATCTGTTATGAAAGCGGGGAGGAAAAGTCGCAGAAAATATGCGCTCGGTTCTCTCCGGTCTCAGCTTTTGGCCAGAACCTTACTCATTTTGGCTTTGCTGCTCGTATTGATCGGTTTTCTCCAATACTTTTTAATGAAAGATTTTCTGTATCGCAGTCGGGCAGACGCTATGAACACACAGCTGAGTTCAATTCCGGCCGACTTACTGATTAAAGATTCACAGGAAAAGGGTGAGGAAGAGAACGCTGCTCCCGAAGATGGTATCAATCGGAGGATTAATCGACCGGGGCCGTTTCTGTTTTGGCCGGATATGTCGCTTGCTTCTATAGGTATAGACGGCACCTTCCAGAGCTTGTCCAACGAAAATGGACTTGAACCGCCGCGTCTCACTTCTCAGCAGTATCAAACAATGCAGCAGAGCAAGCGCATGCGTCACGGCTATCAATTAATTACAGATGCTCAGGGCAATGAGCAACTGGTCGTGTTTCGCCCGCTCGGTCCACCAGACCGTTCGTCAGGATTACTGCAAATGGGCGTATCCACGAATTCGATGCAAGAGCAGTTGATTAATCAACTCCGCACCTTTATTTTATTGTCTTTGATTGCACTTGCGATTGGTTTGGCGCTTATGCTTCCTGTGCTTCGCCGCACATTGGTGCCCCTCTCCAGAATGGTCGAGGCAGTCAAACGTATTGATGCAGGCAATCTGGACGAGCGCTTTGACGCAGAGCAGGGTCAGTATGAGGTGGATCGTCTGGCGGTTTCATTTAATGGCATGCTGGAGCGTCTGGAGCATTCTTTTGCTGCTGAGCGCGAATTGCAGATGCAAATGCGGCGATTTATTGCAGATGCTTCCCATGAACTGCGCACCCCGCTCACATCCATTCACGGTTTCTTGGAAGTGCTGCTTCGTGGAGCAGCATCCAATCCAAAGCAACTCCAATCTGCACTGGAAAGTATGTATGGTGAATCCAAGCGGATGAATAAGCTTGTCTCTGATTTACTATTGTTGGCGAAGCTGGACCGAACACCGGAGTTGAAGCTGGAGGATATATCGCTAGATGCATTGCTACTGGAAATGAAGCCACAGCTCCTTATGCTGGCAGGCACACGTCAGGTGGTTTTTGATATGACGGCAGGGGTTCAGGTATTGGCAGAAAGCGATAAAATCAAACAGGTCGTGCTTAACCTGTTTCACAATGCTGTTCAGCATACCGATATGGAAAGAGGCATAATCCATGTCAACCTGTCGGCGGGTAAGAAAATGGCCGATATTCAAATTCGTGATAATGGATCCGGTATGGGTAAGGAGCAGTTGGAGCGGATATTTGAGCGTTTTTATCGTGGAGATGAATCGCGTACACGCAGCTCGGGCGGAGCGGGCCTGGGTCTAGCTATTACACAATCCATCGTGGAAGCACACGGTGGGAGTATTACGGCTGAAAGCACACTGGGGACAGGAAGTGTGTTTAAAGTAACGCTGCCTTTAGCAGGGACAGTATAGTATTGCCGGTTATGGTCTAACATAAGAACAGCCCCCCGAACCGCGACTTTGGTGAAATAACGGCTCGAGGGGCTTTTTTAATTGTTAGTTAATGAGTGCAGCTTTTTGTAAAAGTACATGCAGCACCTTGGCAGATGCCTCACGTGTTGTAGGTGCATCTGGCTGGAAGTAGGAAGAGCCTTTAATCGTCGCTCCGTTAATAATTCCCGCCGCACTTACTTTTTCAATACTGTCCTTGGCATAGCCAGCAAAGGATGAAGTATCATGGTACGGTGTGCGTGTAGGACCGTCGGCTGTTGTTTTGATTTGAAGCAGGTCTACTGCTTTACCCAGCACAACAGCAATTTCTTGACGACTGATATTTGCGTGCGGATCAAACTTGCCGTTGTTGCGACCTGTAATCAATCCAGCCTCATAAGCGGCTGCCACATCGCCGGCATACCAGCTATCTGCCGGAATATCACTGAATGGTGCAGCGGTACCTGGTGTCAGGCCAAGTGCCCGTGTGACCAAGGCTGCAAATTCAGCACGCGTCACGTTGTGCTTCGGTGAGAATGTCGTGTCGGTTGTTCCGTTAATCAGCAACTTATGCGCTAGCGATTGAATTTCCGATTGGGCATACGATGATGAAATATCCTCAAAACTTACAGGGCGTGTTGCCGCTGCGTACGTTGAAAAGCCCGGACGACTTACCTTAACGACGGTAGATCCATCAGCTTGCTTGGTGAAGATAGATGGAACGGGATAAACATTTCCATTCGCCGTATAAAGTACACCGGCTGTATTAGGATCAATTTGACCAGGTACGGTAAAGGATCGGGTAATGAATTGTCCTGGCGCAACTTTGAGCGGTTGACTCTTGCCACCCGTGATAACGTTGGCCTCAAACCCTACCGGGGTGCCGATCACATTCGAGTCTTTAAGCTTGCTTGTAAATGTCCCGCTCGCCTCTGCCTGGCTGCTGATCATCACTTCAATGCCTGCACCTTGAGGTGCATTTTTTAGAGCTGATATTGGCAATGCCAGGGAAGAACCTGTATTGCCCACAATCAAGCTGCTTCCTGCTGCGGCTTTGCCCAGCGTTGCCAGCTGTGCCGAAGTGAGTGATGCTTTAGTCGTTTGGCCTGCTTGGCTAGTAGCCGTCAATACAATAGCTGTCGGACTGGAGCCAGCTGCTGTCACGGCAGCCTGTAGGTCTGCATCAGCTACTGTCAGTGACTGTACATTATTGTTTAACGCAACGGCTGTAGGCACAGCTTTTACAGCTTGTCCTTGTTTCACCACGCTTTGCAGTGAAGGTGCAGAAGTAGCGACAGGGGTAGAGGTGTTAGCTACAGTAGAAGGTGTAGTATTGCTTCTGCCGCCACCTCCACCCCCTCCGCCGCCACTACTACCACCAGCTGCGGCACTATTATCCACACGGATGGATTTCGTGGCAGTGAACAGTTTAGGACCAGCGGTATTACGTTCGACTTCTCCCTTTTCATTCAGTTCTGGGGAGCTGACTTCCAGCTTGTACACACCATCTTTTAAGTGTTGAATAACGGGCTGACCGTTCGCATCCAGAATCGGTTTGCCATTGTCATCAAATTCGACGTAGCTTCCGTCAATCCCCTTAAAGGAATATGCGCCTTGTTTGAGGCGAGCATTAGCTCCTTGGTCCTTGGGAGTAGCAATCCCATTAATCAGACCGATCAGCTTATCATCTAATCCGTATACATAGAGCGCGATCTGATTGGTTTTATCTGTGGTCAGACGGAAAGTCAAATCTGTTGTGCGATCCGCACCTGTACGATTTGGATAAATAATCGGGTTCGTGAAACTCAGGTCCTGCAAGCCGAAGCCTGTCGTTGGATTTTCTGTGCCGACATGCACAACGAACGGAAGATGAAGTGTCGGCTGTCCAGCGCTTTTTAGAATAACCTCTCCTTCATATACACCAGTAGCTGCATTCGCACTTGGTTGTACAGACAGGAAGAACGGTTGCGATTTGCCTGGTTCTGCCGAGATAGATCCATTCGCGCCAACCCCCTGCAACTGAACGGCAATGTTGCTCACATCAGGTGTTGCAATAGGCTTGGTCGGGTCAGAGGTAACCTTATCATGTAAAACATAGCTAGCTTCATACTGCACAGGGTTAGCAGACAAGTTTTTGAGTTGAAGCTGAATCTGCTTCGCATCGCTACCAGGTCGTAACACCCCGAAGCTGGCGGAAGGATTGTAATTCACAACTTCCTGACGATTAAAGTTCTTATCAAGAATCGTAATCTTTTCAACGGTTTCTAACAGAGCTGGAGTCTGGATTGCATTCGCAATGTTTACAAGTCCTGCACCTTGGGAATACACATCATATCGGGTTTTATCTTCATCATAGAGTGTAACCGAAGTGTTTGCCAAAGCAGCGCGGATATCAAACGGTGTCCAGTTCGGATGCTCCTGCTTCAGCAGCACAGCCAGTCCAGCCACATGTGGGGATGCCATACTCGTTCCGTTGCTGCGTTTGTAAGCTTGCGCATAAGATGCATCCGGATAGAACTTGGCAAAGGCAGGATACGTTGACAAAATGCCAACACCCGGTGCGCTTACGTCTGGCTTGATGCTCAGCAGTTCATCTCCATTGGGCCCACGGGAGCTAAAATCGGCCATGGTGTTACCTGCATGATCTGTGCGAATATAGTCTGCTCCAAAGGAAACGGAGAACTTTTCTCCAGCGTTGTCTACGATTTGTTTAGCCAGTGCGCGGCCTTCCTTACCTTTCATATCAAAGGTTGGGATAAAGTCAAAGCTGTCACCCAAATTCGAATTAACGTAGTCATCGCGACCTGAAATGCTTTCCCCTAAATCAGCCTTGGTGATGTCACCAGGTTTCGTATTTCCATTGAAAACGATCACGGCTTTCGCGCCATTTTCTTTCGCATTTGTAATTTTATCTACGAATGCCAAGTTGCCCCGTGAAACGAGAACAATCTTGCCTGCTACGTCTTTTCCTTCAAAATCACCAGGTTGTCCCAAATTAGCATATACAAGCTCATAAGGAGCAGTTCCCAAAACGGAGGCAAAGTCTTCTCTGCCTGTCTCCCAGCCCATCAAATTAAAATCGTAATGTGCATAAGCATCAGCAGTTACGGTTTTCTTTAATTCACCGTTAGGCTCCCAATAGGAGTCGCGGGTGACCGAGGCTGTGCCCGAGAAGCTTTTACTCGGGGAAGTGGCTGCCCCAACGGAAATGGCCAGCTGGGATGTGGCCGGAGAACCCATCGAATAAAAATAAGGACCATCTTGTGCAGCGTTACCGTTTGCGATGACCGCGACTACCCCGGAAAGTACCGCATTATTGATGGCAATAGCATCTGGGGAGTTAGGATCTTTTTCAGAATCAGAGCCTAGCGATAGGTTGATGACGTTCATGCCATCTTTGACAGCACGTTCTATACCGTCGATGACCTGTGCAGAGGAACCGGAGGAGCGCCCGGTTTGGGTGTTGCGTCCAAGTACCTTATATACGTATAAGTCCGATTTATAGGCAATTCCTTTTTGCACAATATCCGAGGATTTATTTGCGGCTTTCCCGGCAATTGTACCGGAGACGTGAGTACCATGTGTCGTTCCGCTAAAACCTGTGCCGTACGGATCATTCTCTTTTTCAAGGAACGGTTCCTCGTAAGGATCGTTGTCCTGTTCAAAAGAGTCATAACCGCCTTTGTAGGCTTCTTTCAAATCCGGATGCTCATAATCGATACCGGTATCAATAACCCCAACCTTGATTCCCTCGCCATGCAATCCTTTGGCCCAGGCTTCAGGAACACCAATTTGGTCTAGTGGCGCATTGTCATAAGTGGCTTCATTGGCTGTAAGTGTTGGCGGGTCCTGTACGGGGATAGAATAATATGTTTTGTTTTCGTGAATAGATTTAACGCCTGGTAGTTTAGCCAATTCTGGGATTTTATTGGCTGGCACTGTAACCTCCAGTCCATTAAGCACCGTGTTGTACTGGTAATTCACTTGAAGGGAAATACCGTGCTCAGCGGCTTGGTCTACGAATGTGGTTTGCTCGGTGGCGATCGCAGATTCAGCTTTTTGCTCGGATTGAGCGGTGAACGCCTTGGCGCTTGAACGTGCCGCATATTTGTCCACAGCTAGCGGCTCACCATCAAGCTGTACGATGACTCTGACCTGACGGGAGGAGTCTGTGCTCAGCTCAGGTGAGATAAAGGCTGGAGCCGACTCAATAGTTAATGCTTCTTGAGCTTTTAAAAATGAGTCGATGGACAGATCCGCAGGAGCGGCAAAACTGAAAGACGGCAGAGATAAGCTTACCGTCAGGGCAAGAGCGAGTGATACGACAGGTATTTTTTGCAAAATGATCGGCTTTTTCAAAGATTTCCCTCTTTTCAATCAAAATATGATATCTACATACTAGGATTTGAAGCCACTGCCGTTGTTCTCATGCCTCCCTTTATATCTAAAATAATAGAATTGACCACTGGTGACTAACTTGCCAGTTTTGAGGCATATCTTACCATATTGGTGGGATATATTACTATATGTTTTTTATATTTTTAGAAAAAATAAGAGTAACTTCACATATAGATTCCATGGAAATGTTATGAATTTACTAGATTATTTTTGAAATCATTCGAAGGGGAATGGGAGAATGCGAGATTTAATGATATAATCTGCATTGGAATTGTTGAGGTTTCACAATCACGTAAAATGCTTAAGGCGAAGGAGTCGATTATGTTGGCAAAAACATTGATTTTTGGGCATAAAAATCCGGATACGGATACCATTTGCTCAGCTATTGCTTATGCAGACTTGAAAACCAAACTGGGTGCGGACGTAGAGCCGGTTCGTCTGGGCGAGGTTAACGGAGAAACGCAGTATGCGCTGGATTATTTTAAAGTGAGCGCACCGCGTCTGGTTGAGCAGGTTGCTGCTGAAGCAGACAGCGTTATTCTGGTCGATCATAATGAACGCCAGCAAAGCGCAACGGACATTGACAAGGTACGTGTAACTGAAGTCATCGATCACCACCGGATCGCTAACTTTGAAACAAGTCAGCCACTGTACTTCCGCGCTGAGCCAGTAGGTTGCACAGCTACCATTTTGAACAAGCTCTACAAGGAAAATGGTGTAGCCATTCCCAAAGAAATCGCAGGTCTGATGTTGTCCGCGATTATTTCTGATTCCCTGTTGTTTAAATCCCCGACCTGCACAGATCAGGATGTAGCCGCTGCTCGCGAACTGGCTGAAATTGCTGGTGTGGATGCAGAACGTTACGGTTTTGACCTGCTTAAAGCGGGTGCTGATTTGAGTGGGCACACGATTGATCAGTTAGTAAGCTTGGATGCAAAAGAATTCCAGATGAATGGACGTAAAGTGGAAATTGCACAAGTGAACGCAGTAGACGTAAATGACGTGTTGTCCCGTCAAGCTGATCTGGAAGCTGCTTTGTCCCAAACCATTGCGTCCAAAAATCTCGATTTGTTCTTGTTCGTCGTAACGGACATTGTGAACAGTGATTCCATTGGTATTGCGCTGGGAAGCCAAGCTCAGGCGGTTGAAAAAGCCTATAATGTACAGCTGGATGACAACAAGGCTGTTCTGAAAGGTGTCGTATCGCGCAAATCGCAAATTGTACCTGTATTGACCGAAGCTTTTAACAGTTTGTAATGATAAATAATAAGCCTCTTGAACCCGACTGCATGAAGGCAGGGAAGCAGGAGGCTTATTTTTATTTCCTCATTATGAATCCGCTACCATGAAAATTTACGAATACTGGGAAGCTGTTATCACTCGGCTAGACGATCTGCGGGCAAGTTAGACGAACAGGTGTTGTCTCAGTCTTTGCACCATTTGTCTTTCTCCTCTCTGAGGGGGCTGGGGGTGGTTAGACGCGCACTTTTAACATCTTCAAACGCATCTCGTACGCGTGACAAATAGGTTTGAAACTGGCAGAGTTCCGACTCACTAAAGTCTGACATCAGACGTGAGGCTAGTCCTATAAAAAAAGGGTCCATCTGCTGAATTTTGCTTCTTCCTTTATCATTCAGGGACACAAATACTCCCCGCTTGTCATTGGGATCGTCGTATTTATTAATGAATCCTTCTTGCTCCAGAGAAATGACCATAGAACTGATGGCTGCTCGGCTGACACCCATCTTTTCAGCCAAAGCAGAAGGAGACGACATTTCATCTCTTTGCGCAGAAAGTACACAAAGTGCAATATATTGTCCGTAGGAGAGACCAAACTCACGCGAACGTTTTTCCATACTTTTTCTTATTTCATACGTTATGGAAAATAAATCCACCAAAACACCAATCGGTTTATTGCCACCTGGGAATAGATTATAGGCCAGTTGACGAATTTCGGAGTCCAAAAAAAAGAACATGCGATCCACCTCGATGTAGTTAATTAGTTAACTGTAATTTAATTAACCACTGGTTGCAATGATTTATACAAACTTTGTTCTGCATTTTTTTGAAAAAGTATCTGTAATACGTCATTTCCAGGGTCCGATGCACTGTTCAATCCC
This sequence comes from Paenibacillus sp. N119s, assembly GCF_059447605.1. Taxonomy (NCBI): domain Bacteria; kingdom Bacillati; phylum Bacillota; class Bacilli; order Caryophanales; family Paenibacillaceae; genus Paenibacillus; species Paenibacillus sp. N119s. Next base: position 11,730 of record NZ_JCAJRU010000057.1, read on the forward strand.
TTGATCCACAAGGGCTTGAATGGAGGGCTGACGCAAAGTACGTCCTTCTTGCCATCGCCACTCACTATATTGAATCTTGGCGGTAAACATGGGCTTCACCCAAAATGCGTCTTGATGTCGATCCGGTTTATTGATAAAAGGGCGCTCTGATAGGGTATGAGGCATCAGGCGCTCGGTAAGCTGACGCCAATCTCCACGAGTCAGCTTGCCTGTACCCACATGCCCGATATAGCGCAGCCGTCCTTGTTTATCGTACTGGCCCAGCAATACAGCGTTGATAACACCGCCGTTCAGAGTATAGCCACCGATAACGGCAATGATATCGCCATAATTTTTGACCTTGAGCCATCGTCTGTCCTGTCCGCCCAATGTGTATGGACTATCCAGTTTTTTGCACACAATACCTTCCATTCCCTGACTGCACATAACTTGAAATAGAGCCTGTCCATCAGGATGGGCAGGAACCAGTTGAATCCGTTCGTTCGGTATGATGACCTGATCTAGCAGTTTAAGTCTTTCCTGTAACGGTTTGCGATGAACCCATTCCCCATTTAGATAAACAATGTCGAACAACATGTAAGTAGCGGGTACTGCTTCATAGGCTGCTTGAATTCGATCGGTCCGACGAATCAGATCCCGGCGCATAATTTCATGGAACGACGGCTTACCATCGGCGCCAAGTGCGATCATTTCCCCGTCCAGTATGACTGAATCTGCCCTACAGTAAGAGGAGAAATGAGCAAGCTCTGGGTACAGCAGCGTACGTTCATGCTGTTTGCGATTAAACAGGCGCGTATTGCCCTGGTCGTGATACGTCAAAATTCTCGTACCGTCCCATTTTATTTCATAACGCCAAACACCTGCATCGACAGGTACTTTTTCGCTCAGTTCCGGCTCAAACGGGATGACAGGCTTCATTTCCTTATCCAAAACAGCACCTCACTTTACCTTAAATGGAATAAATATAGTGTCAACGATAGTTCCATTTTTATGTACGTGATGTTTCGCTATTCTCCAAAAAGGGGAATGATAAGGATATCTAACGTGGGCATGAAGTGATTGCAGATTGCTCTGATTCGTTAGCACAGGGGTGTTACGTGATTTTCTTCAGTTAGAAAGGAGATCGGTCTTATGAGACAAATTCGTGAAGAGGACCATGCAGTAGTCATGGTGGATGATGGACAGGTAGTTGCGGAAGTAGGTTATAAATCTGTAGATGACCAATCGTTGGTCATTGACCATACATTTGTATCTGAGGAGTTACGAGGCCAAAACATTGGCAAGGAGCTTATTGACAAAGTGGTTGCTATGGCGAGGGAACAGCATAAAAAAGTGATCCCTGCTTGCTCGTACGCTCTGGCTTTGTTCAAGCGCCATCAGGAATACAGTGACATCTGGCAGCAATGAATATGGCGATCAAGGCAGCGTTTTTGCATAGCCAACAAAACACCGGAGTGGGAAACGAACCCTTCCGGTGTTTTTTGTGTGCATAAAGCTTGTAAAATGGATGCATTCTACCGTTGATATTGGCAAATAAGGCGGTTACCCAACCGATGAAGCATATTTTTTGGAGAATAGCTGTGAAATTGTTCATACTGTTGTCACTTCACAGGCTATCTATGAGTTCTATATAATATATTATGATGATGACCGCAAAAATAACGAAAACCTGAATTTAAACGAAGGAGACGCTCATGATGAATAAAGCGAGTGAGGACAAGCAGTATGTTCCAACGAGCAATCGTAATTTTACAGCCTTGATTATCACGGTTTCCATTATAGCCAATGTGATTATTTTACTGCTGTTCTTTTCGCCGATCGGATACCAAGGGAGTGTCAGTTTTGATCTCACGATTTTCCCAAGGTTGAATGCGATTTTTAACAGCTTCACATTTATTTTCCTGGTGGCTGCATTGGTTGCGATTTTCAAGAAAAACATTAAGGTGCATAAAACCTTTATTCTGCTGGCTTTCGCCACTACCGTTTTATTTTTATTCTCCTACCTGACCTTCCATTACATTTCGCCGGAAACTGCAAAATATGGCGGTGTGGGTATCCTTCGGCCGATTTACTTTACGCTATTGATTTCGCATAGTATACTGGCTGCGATTATCGTACCACTGGCACTGTTCACAGTTGTATGGGGATGGACGATGCAGGTAGCAAAACATCGTAAAATTGCGCGTTGGACGATGCCTATTTGGCTATATGTGAGCTTGACCGGGGTGTTAGTGTACGTTTTCATGGCCCCATATTATTAATAGCTATGAACCCTCTGCGGGTTGAGTTGGAACCGTGGCGTCTCTGTTGAAGAGGCGTCTTTTTTGTATCCAATAAAAGAAAAATTATTCCTTCTAAATTTATTTTATTGAAAAAATGTTCCTTCCATAACGGTATTTCTGTTATAATTTACCTTAATCAACTAAGAACAAGGGGGTCACCATGTGACAAAGAAAGCGAAAGGCAGGTTACGGTTGCTTGTATTTATGCTGGCGCTGGTTGTACTGCTGAGCGGCTGCGGTGGCGGAGGCTCAAAGTCGGAAAAGGTAGACGGCGGGAAAGTAACACTGCAATTTTGGACCATTGCGCTACAACCTACATTTACCCCGTATTTTAATCGGGTCATTGCCGATTATGAGCAGAAGAACCCTAATGTCAAAATTGATTGGAAGGATTACCCATATGACGCAGTGACCAATAAGTTATTGACGAGTATCGCTAGCAACAGCAGCCCGGATGTAGTGAATCTCAATACGGAATTTGCTAGCCAAATGGGCTCTAAGGGTGCTGTTGTTGATATGAATGAACACTTATCGCCTGAGGAAAAGGCTGCTTATTTCGAGGGTATATATAACTCCACAGTTATTAACGGTAAAGCTTATGCGTTACCTTGGTACACTGGCACGGAAGTGCTTTATATGAATACAAAGCTGGTTAAAGCTGCCGGATTGGACCCTGCTCATCCGCCAAAAACGCGGGAGGAGCTGACAGAATGGGGTCGTCAGATCAATAGAAAAATCGGTAAAGCTGGCTATGTACAGCAGCTTGTATCCAAGCTTTTTGCGGTTGACGGTATTCCTATTCTAAATAAAGAAAAGACAGCAGCGGCATTCAACACACCAGAAGCAGTCACCATGATTGATAATCTAAAAAAACAGATGGAAGATGGTGTCGTGCTCAAGGAAGATGCTGACTTCTCACAACAAGTGAAATATTATGCCGGAGAGCAGGTCGCCTTCGAGCTGGCTGGCCCAACGTTCATTAATTTTATCAAAACGGCAGCGCCGGACGTATATAAGAATACGATTGCTGTCCCTGTCCCAACCGGTAAGGCTGACGTGCGGCTCTCCAATTCGATGGACTTGGTCGTGCCTACCAAGTCTGCACATGTAGACGAGGCTGTAAAATTTGCTGTTTTTTTAACCAATGCAGAGAGCCAAACGGCTTTTTCGAAAGAGGCCAATACCCTACCTTCTACGAAGGAATCTATTACAGACCCGTATTTTACTCAGTCTGACCAGTCATTAGAAGCACAAGCCAAGGTAGTATCTGCACAAAGCCTGGATAAGGCGACAGATTATATGGTCGGGGTGCCTAATGCCAAGGATGTAAACAGTGCGATCGCACGAGCCTTGCAAAATATTTTATTGAACGGAAGGGATACGAAGGAGACCCTTACTGCTCTGGAGCAGGAAGTAAACGATATTTTAAAGCAATAGGTACGACAGGGGAGTAATGCAAATACTCCCCTGTTCATTTATCAAAATCAGGTGGTGATGCAGCATGATCAAATGGTTGAGGTCGGAGTCCTTTACGGCCTGGGCCTTTATGACGCCGGGACTGTTATTACTTGCCGTCTTTGTATTTTGGCCTATGATCTACAGCATTCCGCTGGCATTGACGGACTACTCTGTCATATCAGATACCCACTTTGTCGGCTTGGATAATTTTGAAGCGGCGTTTAAGGATCATAACTTTCTAATTTCGATTTGGAATTCATTGTTGTACGTGCTCATTGTCCCCTTTCTTCAATTTTTCTCTATCCTGATGGCCGTGCTGGTGAACAGCCGTATCCCTGGAATCAAAATATTTCGTACGACCTATTACATTCCTGTTGTGACTTCGATGGTGGCTGTAGCCTTAATTTGGAGTTGGCTGTTAGGCAATAACAGCGTAGTGAACTATTTGCTTATACAGGCCGGTTTGATTAGCCAAGACATACACTGGCTAGCGGACAGTAATTTGGCTTTGTATGTACTGATGTTCATCACGATGTGGAAGGGACTCGGCTATTATATGATGCTCTATCTGGCGGGATTACAAAATATTCCCCAGGATTTGTACGAAGCCGCCAGGGTGGACGGGGCAAGCCGGTGGCAACTGATTATTCATATTACGCTTCCGCTGCTGAAGCCTTACGTGCTGTTCTGTACCCTGATATCGCTCATGGCAGCAATCCGCGTATTTGATGAGGTGTATGTGTTAACCAAGGGTGGACCGGGAACAGCCACGTTGACATCCAGCCTGTATATTTTCCAAAAAGGGATGGAGCAGTTTAATTTTGGGTACGCTTCGGCACTTGGCTTAATTGTCGGCGCAATGATTGCGGTACTTAGTATTATCGTGTTCCGATTCAATAGGAAAGGCGGTGTCAATCCCTATTGATGAATCTACAGAATGACAAAATGCTGCGCTCTCCTAACAAGGAAAGTAGACGTTTCATGCGTACTCTTAGTCGAGTACTCAGAATGACCGTAATATATGTGCTTCTAGTGTTACTCGCCATCTTTTTAATGGGGCCATTCTTATGGCTGCTCAGTGTATCCCTCATGCCAGGCCGTAATATTTTTTCAACACCGCCTGCGATTTTTCCGACTTTTATTGATTTCGACAACTATGTTCAGGTGTGGCAGTTCATGGATTTTCCAAAATATATACTGAATACGGTCATCATAACGGCGCTGGGCGTTGTGCTCAATGTGATACTGGCCAGTTTGACGGGATATCCCTTGGCAGTATTTCGTTTTAAGGGTAAAAATGTGGTGTTTACGCTGCTGATTGCTACGATGATTATTCCTTCTTACACGGCATTTATTGTGCATTATCTGACCATTCAAGGGCTTCATCTGGGCAATACATATATGGGTGTGGTGTTGCCTGGGGCAGTCTCTGTGTTCAACATTTTCCTCATGCGGCAGACGTTTATTCATATCCCCACCGATGTGCGCGATTCCGGTAAAATGGACGGCGCTTCGGAATTTCGAATTTGGTGGCAGCTGGTGCTTCCGCTAGTCAAGCCGGCGCTTGCTGTGATTTCTCTGTTGGAGGCCATGTCATTCTGGAACAGCTTCCTGTGGCCTATTGTTATTTTGAACGATACAGAGCTGTACCCGCTGGCAGCTGCACTTACGTATCTCAATGGCCAGTTTGCCTATAATTTTGGCTGGATTGCTGCAGGCACGATGATTTCGGTATTGCCGATCATTATATTGTTCCTGTTCACACAGCGCTATTATATGGAAGGCTTGGCGGGAGCGGTAAAAGGATAATTCGGAAGTCTCGGCTACGGAGAGCCCGTAAATGGAAGGAGACGATTGCGATGGAACTGTCCAAAGAAATGAGGCCTAATTTAGGTGGAGGACTAACAGCGCAGGAGGTTCAATATTATTTTCGTGATGCGTATGACAGTGGGGAGAAATTGGTTATCAATGAACCAAACCTGATCTGTGAACTTTCCTCTCGCTTCGCAATGAATCAGGAGTATGAAGGTGTGCTGGACCCCGAGGGACCGATTAGACTCATTGCACCTCCGGGGCCCGGTGTTCCGACGGAAACAAGAGGAAGCGTGCAGTTGGTGCTCGAATATGACGGGACGCTTACAGCGGATGGATATCGTTTGGACATTCAGAAGGAAGGGAAAATTGAAATCCATGCATCCAATAAAAGAGGCCTTAAATACGGCATGGATGCCCTACATCTCCTGCTTCAAGTAGAACAGGAACGATGCACGCTGCCGATGATATCTATTCGGGATGAGCCTTCCTTTCCGGTCAGAGGAATCATTGAAGGCTTCTACGGAAAGCCATGGAGTTTCGCGGATCGGCTGGATGCCGTCCGTTTTATGGCGGCGCATCGGATGAATACGTTTATGTATGCCCCCAAGGATGATCCATATCATCGTGAGCTATGGAGGGAACCGTACCCTGAGGAGATGTTTGCGCAAATCTGCGAATTAAAGGAGGCCTGTGAACGGCACGAGGTTGATTTTCATTATTGTATCAGTCCAGGGAATGATCTGAACTTTGGCAGCGATGAAGATTTTCTCAAATTGACGGAGAAGCTGGCAGCCATGATAACGATAGGCGTGCGTCACTTTTCTGTATTAATGGATGATATTGATTACGTACTCAAAGGGGAAAATCGACATTTGCTGGGCCGCTCGGGCCACGCTCATGTCTTTTTGACGAATAAGGTCCATACATGGTTGGCTGAACGGCTGCCTGAATTTACGCTGACGGTCTGTCCTTCAGAGTATTGGTCCTATTGGGATACCGAATACAAAAAGGATTTCCGGGAGCGATTGCATCCGGAGATTAAGGTGTTCTGGACGGGGTACTTCGTGTTTGCTCCACAGATTAGTCGCCAGCATGCTGCCGATAATCATGCGTTCTATGGGCATGAGCTGTGGCTGTGGGATAACATCCCGGTGAATGATTGTGACCATGATCGGCTATTCCTCGATCCACTGCGCGGGCGGTATCCCGGTCTTCCAGATTGCGGACATACAGGTATGGTAGCTAACCCGATGAACCAGTGGGAGTGCTCCAAGGTGACGCTCATTACAATGTCCCACTATATGTGGAACAGTGAGCGGTATATGTCAGAGCTGTCGTGGGAATGGGCTGTGCGGGAGCTAGCGGGAGAGCATCCCGATGAACTGATGTTTTTCTGTCGCCAAAACAAGAACAGCAGATTGGGCAGCTGCACGTATGAGGACGTAGACCTAGCCTTGCAAATGCGTGATATCCCTGGGCTGGATATCTACTTTGATCGGCTGCTACATGCCGTGAGCATCCTACAGAACATATCTGCCGGTGATCCGGCGGCAGGGTTCGTAGCACAGGCGAGACCTTGGCTGGAACGTGCCAAGTTGGACGTGAACCTGTGGCACGTGCTGCGCCAAGCTGCGCTCGGCAGCGAGCGCCAGAACGATGGGCAGCCGCAAGGAAGCCGCATGCAGAGCGATGCAGTTGGCGGCGAAGAGTCGCAGTCTTTGACGAGCGCGATCGTTGACGAACTGCGACGCAGTATTACGGCTTGCCTAGAAGCGGAGGCTCGGCTGGGGAGCGATCCGGCGATCCGCGCTGCCGCGCAGTGGGGCTATGTCAATCAGGATGAAAAGGGAAAATATCGACTGATTTTGTGAGTATTTGCATGGAACAGAGAACCAAGGCAGCATAGCTGCCCTGAAAATAACCATTTGCCGTTAGGATAACGGTAATTTTCAGGAGAGGTGGAGCGTGTGGTGAAGCCAAACACCCGATTACTTTTTGTACCGCTGGATGAGCGACCCTGTAATTATCAATTTCCTTATTTATTGGCACAGGGTACAGATCTTGAAATGGAGCGCCCTCCTTTAGAATGGATGGGACAAAAGAAAACCCCTGGTGATACGACAAGACTATGGGCATGGCTTGAAGAACGTGCGGCGACTGCTGATGGAGCCATTATTGCGCTGGATACGCTGCTGTACGGGGGAATCGTACCCTCCCGGCTACACGGAATGTCGAGTGAGCAGGTCAGAGACAGGGCTAATCGTCTTCGCAGGTTGAAGCAGTTGTACCCGCAACTGACTTTGTATGCATTTCAATTGATTATGCGTTGTCCGCAATACTCTTTGGCTGATGAGGAACCAGACTACTATGCTGATTGGGGTCGTGAGATATTCAGAAAGGGTTTCATCGAGCATCGTCAGGAGCTAGCGATCGCTACCGCAGAAGAGTTGCTGGAATTAGCAGACATTAACGGGCGTTTGCCTATAGAGATTTTGGAAGATTATCTGGGACGTCGCCGTGTGAATTTGGAAGCCAATCAACTCGTACTGGAACTGGTAGCAGAAGGTGTGATTGATTTTATGATCATCCCACAGGATGATTCGGCTCCCTACGGCTATACCGCCAAGGATCAGCAGCAGCTAAGGGGGCGTATTTCCGAGCTTGGGCTCGATCTAAAAGTATACATGTATCCAGGGGCAGACGAAGTGGGTTGTACGTTGCTAGCTCGTTGGGTGAATCGGATGAATCATGTCGTTCCACTGGTGTATCCTCGATTGTCTGCTTTGCAGGGAGCTTTTGTAGTCCCGCTTTTTGAAGATCGTTATTTTTACGAGACATTAAAGTATCAGATTATAGCAGCAGGTGGGCTGATTGCTTCCTCAGCAGCGGAGGCTGATTTGATTTTGCTAGCTAACACGCCTGGCGACACGATGGCAGAGGCCTCCTCCCAGCAGCATGCGATGACCGGATATGATGTACAACGAAATCTAGTAGAACTAGTAGAGTACGGAGCTTATATGCAGCATTATGCCAATAAAAATGTCGCTATTGCTGATGTAGCCTATGCCAATGGAGCCGATCTCAAGCTGCTTAGATTATTGAAGCAAAAAGGACTGCTATTTAAGCTGGCAGGCTATGCAGGCTGGAATACCAGTTCTAATACGCTCGGTACTGTCATTGCTCAGTCCATGCTATATGTTCGCTATGGTCCTACGAAGGAACACCTGGATTTTCTGGGGCTGCGCTATGCTGAGGATGCTTGTTATTGCGCTGTGGTACGTACAGCTATGAATAACGGGATCGTGGAGCAGATGGGTTTTAACAAGTTTATGCTTGATGGACCGAGAGGCTCGGTAGCGGCAGTTATTCGTAGACGCCTGGAGCAGGCGCTCGATGAATATGTGAATGGACCGGAGGGGCGCGTGGAAATTACGGATTGCTACTTGCCGTGGAACCGTACCTTTGAAGTTGGATTGGCCGTTCGGCATTATGCTGAGAAGAGGGAGTGATTCCGATGGAGATGGAAGATATATTATCCAAGGTTCGACATGGACTGATCGTTTCCTGTCAGGCGCTACCAGGCGAACCGTTGCATGGAGCAGATTCTATGGTCAAAATGGCGCGTGCTGCACAGCAGGGTGGAGCTGTAGCGATTCGTGCCAATGGTGCATCGGATGTGCGTGCGATTAAACAGGCAATCCCTCTACCGGTCATTGGTTTGATTAAGCGGGATTATGATGATTCTGATATATACATTACGCCTACCCTTCTTGAAATGGAGGAACTGGTGGAAGCGGGCGCGGATATCATTGCGCTGGATGCCACATTGAGACCGCGCCCAGCGGGGTGCAAGCTGAAGCACCTCATAGATTACGCCCATGAGCACGGAGTCGCTTCCATGGCGGATATATCGACACTGGAGGAGGCGCTTCATGCGGCTTCCCTTGGTGTAGGCTGCGTATCCACAACGTTATCTGGTTATACGCCATACTCTACTCAGATAGAGGGTCCGGATCTGGAATTGGTTCGGAGAGCATCGGAACTGGTTCCCGTTCCTGTCATTGCAGAGGGCAGAATCCATGATCCAGCTCACGTAGAGGAAGCATTTCGGCTGGGTGCACACGCAGTTGTTGTAGGCTCGGCGATTACTAGACCCCAATTGATTACGCAGCGGTTTGCCGATGCCGCAAGGAAGGCAGTGAAATGCATCTATGGAGATGAACGACCGAATTAACACATATTATCCTTCATTAACGAAATCGGAGCAGAAAGTCGCGTTGTGCGTACTGAAGTGCCCCGCAGACATCATATATTTCTCCGTGACGGAGCTGGCTGACTTTGCAGGTACAGGCGAAACGACGGTTATGCGTTTTTGTCGAAAAATTGGTTTTAAAGGGTATCAGGATTTCCGACTGTCGTTAGCACAAAACCAGACTTGTCGCAAAAGCGATATGAGCGAGGAGGGCATCGCCCCAGATCACGAACATGATATTACCCGTACGGTGTATCATAATATGCTTGATATTTTGCACTCCAGCATGGGACTCCTTGATCGTTCGGAGCTTAGTCGTGCGATATCATGTCTCGATCAAGCGGGTTATGTTCAATTTTTCGGTGTAGGTGCATCGGGAATTTCCGCACAGGATGCTAAAAACCGCTTCTTGCGGATTGGGCGGCGCGCCGAGGCTGTGGCAGACGGACATATTCAGTCGATGATGGCGGTATCCATGAGCGCTGGTGATGTTGCTATTGGCATCAGTGTATCAGGAAGTACGCTGGATACGAACGATATGCTGTACAAGGCCAAGCAGAACGGTGCAACAGTTATCGCAATTACGAATTATGCAAAATCACCTATTACCTCCATTGCAGATATTGTTTTACTAACCGCAGGAAAGGAAGCTCCGATAGAAGGCGGTTCAATTGGCGCCAAAATCTCACAGCTATTCGTGATTGACCTCATCTGCGAAGGACTTGCTCGCAAGCACACGAGCCGCACCGAAGAGATGAAGGAAAAAACAGCGAGGGCGGTTATTGAACGGAGTTATTGAAATTCTGCGATTGTAGATTGGAATATGATACGCTCCGGCAGTTCATCATGTTTTTCTATTTATAGAAGGTTTGTGCTAAGAGCTCATAAGCTTTTATATGGAGAACAAGGAGGATGTGGTGGTGGCAGTTGCATTGAGTAAAGTCATTGGGATCGATATTGGAGGCACTTCTATTAAGGCCGCTATAGTGGCAC